>JBFMGX010000039.1 GCA_040752595.1 Candidatus Zixiibacteriota bacterium | reverse complement strand
AGGTTGTTGGAAGAGTATCGGGAGAAAGTTAAACAGGCGAGGCAGAGAAGGCTTCGTCACAACCGCGCGGAGGCCGGCGTCAGACCATCAACTTTTTTGGCCGAATTTGTCTGACACAGGACATGAGACGCTGGAACAGCGTTCTGCTCACCCGGGCATTTACGATGGCAAACGGATCCGTGTGCTTGATCCTGGACTGCGTCGGCTCTTCCGAGATGTAGTCGATATACATCCGTCCCTGGTACTCAGTCTCGATCCCGAACTCCCAGCCGACGGGAGTGAAGTCCAGCTTAATACCGCCGGTGGTCTGCGGGAAACGGGGGATGCAGCGGCTGTCGTCCTGATAGTCTGTTCCCACCCAATCGGTGCGCGGATGGTCGTAGCGGCCGTGGTTCAAGGCCGCGTCGATGCTCACGATCAGGTTGTCGCGCAAGGCTAGGCGGGTGGTCAGTTCGAGTCCCTGCACAGATGCGTTGCCGACGTTCTTCCACTCGTAGGTGTAGCCGAGTTGGGCCGGACCTTCCTTGGCGGCGACGAACGCGATGGCATTCCGAAGCTCGGTATGAAACAGGTTTACCGCCACCGAGAGCCGGTCGCAGTCATAGTCTGCGCTGATGCTGTAACTGATCGACCGCTCCGGTTTCAGGTCCGCGCCTTTCCAGACGCGTGGTGAGCCGCTGCAAAGGTGGAGGTCCTCGCTGAATCCGTAGGGAACCCGGAATCCGGTGCCGACGCTGCTGCGCAGGGTGACGGATCGTCTCGGTGTGAATCGAACCGCGAGCCGGGGATTGAGTGTCGATGCATCGTAGCGTACCGGTTCGACGCCGTGGGGAGCCACTCCCCCCGACCCGCGGAAGGCATCTCGTGAGTTGTGGTAGTCATAGCGAACCCCGCCCACCAATTCCAGCGCGCGGCTTATCTCGCAGTCGTCCTGCACATACACGCCGACTTGGTCGGCGCGCTTGCGGCTGGTGGAGGTGTACGATTCGCCGTAGAGTGGATCTTCCGTGTCGACCACCACGTACTTGCCCGACTCTTCGAGTCGATCGTGGCTGTACTGCGCACCGACCAAGAGCCGGTGCCCGCTGGGTAGTGCCTGCCCGAGACTCACGTTGCCGACAAACATATGTTCACACGCGAGGTACGGCCGCATTTCTTCCAGCGACGGCATCGTATCTTGGTGCGCGGCCATGTAGTCGTTCAGGAACCCGTCGTTGGTCGCGTCACGGTCGTGATGGGCATAGGCCGCCGAGACCTCCAGCTCACGACCTGGGCCAAGGCGGCAACGGTATCCGGCCTGGGTCTCGTATCGGTCCGTGGTGATCCGTTCGGTTCCCGGGCCGAAGGGATTCGTGAAGAGATCGTCGGTCAGTACACCCCCGAGTCTCAACTCATGCATCATCCGTCCACTGAGCCACAACTGGTCAGTGTCCCTGAGTCCGTCAACCGTCAGCCGCACGCCGGCGGTCGTCGCATCGGTCTTGACGCGGTCCGAGATACCGTCGGCGCTGCGCACCTCCCGCCGTGATGAGCCATCGCCGGTCTCGTCGATCACATTCCCCGTGTTCTTCTGTGCGGACACCGCGATACCGACTGCGCCCGTCCGCTGGGACGAGAACAGGTCGAAGGTATTCGTGCTGTGAGATCCAAGCTCCATCCCGACTTTGGTCTCGGGCCGCTCTGCGGGGCACTTGGAAATGATGTTGATGCCGCCGGCGATGGCGCCACTGCCGTAGAGTGCAGAACCGGCGCCCTTGACGATCTCGATGCGATCTACGTCGGCGGTTCCGAGCTGCTGCAGACCGTAGATGCTTGCCAATCCGGAGTACAGCGGCTGCCCATCGATCAGAACCTGAGTGTGGTCCGCCCCCAGGCCCTGCATGCGCACCATTGAGAAGTTGCAGCTCTGGCATTGCTGTTCGATCCGTATGCCCGGCGCGTCGTCCAAGGCCTCATAGAGACTGTGAGCGGCCTTATTCTCCAACGCCTCACCAGTCAGAACCTCGGTTCGCACCGGCACATCCTTGATGTAGCGGGGCGATCTTGTCCCGGTCACGACGACCGAGCCCACCTGCACCGGGGTCTGCTCCAGATGGAAGTCAGCCAGCACGGGCTCCGTGGGAACGACATCGACCTCCACTTGCGCTGAGCGGTAGCCAATGATGGCCGCCTCGATCCGTCGGCGGCCGGCCGGGACCCCCACGATGCGGTATGTGCCGAGCGCGTCGGTGGCGTCACCCAGGGTGGTTCCCACGACGACCACACTGACCCCGGGAAGTGGCTCACCGCTCCTGTTGTCCAGAATCCGTCCTTGGATCGCCCCCGACCCTTCGGCAAGCGCGATCCCCGCCTGCAAAGCTAGGCCGATGATCAACACGGTCACTTTCACACTTGGCATGAAGATCTCCCTTCTGTTGTTGTATCCCCCTCGCCCGGAGCGATGCGCATCGGTCCGGGCATCGGCACCTGGTCCGGAGACATTTCTACTCTCTTTATGATGGGTCTCTCCCGATCGCAGCCGAAGTTCGGCACTCCTAACATTGACGGGAAAAAAAGGACCGCTTGCGCCGCTCGGATGGCCCAATGTCTGATACCCAGCTTGTCATCGTGCACCGTGAGTCTGGTCAACTTCTCGCTCCGAGTTCGCAATTGGCTGCGAATTCGCAATCATGGCAGCGCCTGCCGGCCGTTCGCAGGTCGACGTACTCTCGGAAGTGACTGATCACTGCCGTGACATCCATGCGGCAATGCTGCACGAAATCCAGGAACGCGGTGAGGCGCTGCAACGTTTCAGGACCCGCCACATGCTCCATCTGACACGCGTCGCGTGCGGCCGTCCGCTGATCCAATTGCAGCACGTTGACAAAAAAACCCTGCAGAACATCGAACCGCCGTTTGATTGCCTCAGCAGTCTTCCGCCCCCGCGCCGTCAACTGCACGGACCCGTACGACGGATGCCGTACCAGCCCGCCCGCCTGCAGCGCTTTCATGGCCTCCGAGACCGAGGGCATTTTCACACCGAGAGCGTCTGCAATGCTCTTGACGCGCACGGAATCCTCCTGCGCGTCGAGACGGAGGATCGTCTTGAGGTACATTTCCATATTGGATGAGAGATCTCTGGCCATTGTCGGCTCCGGGGGGACGTTAATTAGGCACGCCTAACTTAAGCAAGTGAATTCTGACACATGGGTCAGGTTGTGGCAGCCATTGCGGTCGAACTCGGGACTACTCTCCGACCTTGTGGTTGTCATCCCTTCCGCTGTGTCCGGGCAGCGTTCCCGCGATATCGGATTGTCGTCCAAGGGACTTCGCAGGAGTTGCACGGTTTGCGCCGTGGGCTATGTTCTTTCGTCCCTCCGGGTTTCTCGAACGCTTGAGGCTGACCTTACCGCACCTTCGGGATTTCCGCAAGTCGTTCCAGAGCCGCCAATTCCTCGGGGCTGTTGACGCCGAGAACCTCATGAGGATCGCCGGCCAGATAGGCACTCACTTGGCGGCCATCGCCACGGAGGATGGCGATCGTGTCAGTCAGATAATACTCTCGCTGTTGGTTGGCATTGCCGATCCGATGCAGAGCCGGGAAGAGCGAGTCGGCCCGAAAGCAGATGGCGCCGGAGTTGATCTCGCGAACCTGACGCACACTGGCATCGGCGTCGCGATGCTCGACTATGCGGTCGACGGTCCCGTCGGGTGCGCGGATCACGCGGCCATACCCGGTGGGATCGTCCACCTCAGCGGTCAGTATTGTGGCGGCAGCCTGGGCGTCGACGTGTGCAGCCAGCAGATTGGTGATCGTCGCGCTCCTCACACAGGGGGCGTCGCCCAGCAGAACCATGATGTGTCCTTGGTGTCGGCCCAGTAACGGCTCGGTTTGCAGAAGCGCATGGCCGGTACCGAGACGCTCATGCTGCCAGATGAACTCGACCGGCATCCCGGCGCAGGCCGTCTGAACCATCTCTCCGTAATGGCCAATGACTACAAGGGTGCGGGCCATCCCGGCGCCACGGGCGGCATCGATGACCCAATGCACCAAGGGCCGCCCCCGATACGGCATGAGGACCTTGGGGCGATCGGCGGGGAAGCGTTTGCCGAGACCGGCAGCCAGGATGACAGCGGCCGTCGGCGCAGGAGTCCCGGTGTTTTCAGAGGGTACGACGTACATCTGTCGTCAGAGGGCACGGAACGCCGTGCCCCTACAAGGTACAGAGGAAGGCGAAGGATCAATCATGCCATGGGGTGGTTACCGGCGTCTACCTGGACGATGCGCGGTGTGATCGCCTTGTCTTTTTCGGGATCGATGAGAGCATAGGCGATGATGATGACCTCGTCGCCCACCAGTCCCAGCCGCGCCGCCGGGCCGTTGAGTGTGATTTCTCCCGGCTTGCCTTCAATGACGTAAGTCTCAAAGCGGACGCCGTTGTTCAGATTGACGACTTGGACGCGTTCGTGGACATGGATCGTCGAGACGGCCAACAGGTCGGTCCCGACGGCAATCGAGCCCTCATACTGGAGGTTGGCCGCGGTGATGCGGGCGCGGTGGATCTTGGCGCGGAGGACGTGGATCAACATGGGATCGGTTCAGTCCGGCTGAGGACAAGGGGCTTAAGCCCCTTGTTTGCCGATGGTGTTGTCAGCGAATCAGCGTATTGTCGATATACCGTCGCCCGTTGGCGCGTCCCTTCACGCGGCAAATGGCGGCGATGAGGATCACCAACGGTCTCTTTAAACGCCGTTTCGGCTCCAGTGTTTCCGGGTCACAGAAGGCGATATAGTCGACGGCGAATCGGCCGGTTGCCTCGATCCGCCCGGTCATCTCCCGACGCAGTCGTTTCGCCGTTGCGGTCCCGTGCCGGATTTCGGCACGGGCCCATTGCAGAGCCGCATAGACCGCAGACGCGTCGGTACGGCTGGCCACGTCAAGATAGACGTTTCGTGAGGAGAGGGCAAGACCATCGCTCTCGCGCACGGTCGGCACGACGACAATTCGGATCGGTAGATGGCAGTCAGAGACCATTCGCCGGATGATGACCGATTGCTGAAAGTCCTTCTGGCCGAAGATGGCCAGATCGGGCTGGAGGATGTTGAACAGCTTCAGCACGACAGTGGCAACGCCGTCGAAGTGTCTGGGGCGCGCCTCGCCTTCCCAACGTCGCGACAGCGCCGGGAGTGACACGGTCGTTTGAAAGCCCCCCGGGTAGATCGTTTCTGCTGTCGGCGCAAACACCAGGTCGACCCTCTCCTTTCGACAGGCGGCAAGATCGGCCGACCAGGTCCGGGGGTAGGCACTGTAGTCGTCGCGCGGACCGAATTGGGTGGGATTAACGAAGATCGATACCACGGTGCGATCACAGAGTCGGCGCGCGCGCGCCATCAGCGCGCGGTGACCCTGGTGCAATGCCCCCATCGTGGGGACAAAGCCGACAGTGAGTCCGCGTCGGCGCCAAGCCGTGACGGTACTGCGGACGGTACTGATCGAACGTGTGGTTTTCATATCTGAGTGCCCTGTCCGACACAGTCAAGATCGGCTTCACAACCTCTCCACGTCCGGGCGTTGTCACACTTCCGTGGGTAAACAAGGGGCATAAGCCCCTTGTCCGCCAGGACATGCTCTGGTCCGACGGGGGACTTGAGACCGACGGCAAGGTCAGACAGACTCATCAGCGGAGGGGAAGCGACGCTCACGGACGTCGTCGATGTACCCGGCGAAGGCCGCGCGCATGGTGTCGGCCAGCTCGGCGTAGCGACGGACGAACTTGGGGTGGAAATCCTCAAAGAGCCCGAGCATGTCGTTGGTGACGAGGACTTGCCCGTCGCAACCGACTCCGGCGCCGATGCCGATGGTCGGAATCGGGATGGCGCGGGTGATCTCGGCGGCGAGGTCGGCCGGGACACTCTCGATCACGATGGAGAAGCACCCCGCCCCGGCGAGCGCGACGGCCGAATCGAGGAGGAACCGGCGTTCCTCGGGCGTCTTACCGCGCGGGCCATATCCGCCGAAGCGATGGATCGACTGTGGCACTAGGCCGATATGCCCCATCACCGGGATGCCGGCATCCACTACGCGTTTGATGGTCGGCACGATCGGCAGGCCGCCTTCGAGTTTGACGGCAGCGGCGCCGCCCTCCTTGAGGAAGCGCCCGGCATTGTCCAGTGCCTCGTCGGCGTTGACCTGATACGACATGAACGGCATGTCGGCGATCACCAGCGCATGCGAGACAGCGCGGCTCACCGCGCGCGTGTGATAGATCATCTGATCCATCGTAATCGACAGCGTCGTCGGCTCGCCATAGAAGACCATGTTGGCCGAATCGCCGACCAGAATGCCGTCGATGCCGCAGGTGTCCAGCAGACGCGCCGTGTAGTAATCGTACGCGGTCAGCATGGCAATGGGCCTGCCTGCCGCCTTCATGCGCACAAGCTCGGGGACGGTGATGGGTTTTGTGGACATCTCGATCTTTCCAACGGCACGAATCGGCAACGAATGTAAGACAGCGGGAGATTGAAATCAATCCACCGCGGAACCGGAATGTCATGATCCCAGGGCAAACGTCATTGCCCTGATCCGTTGCCGGAGGGATCGTCTTGCCGGGATTCGCCCTGCGGCATGAATCCCCGGCGATGCTTGATGAGCATCAGCGCGATTCCCGCCGCCAAAGCGGCAGCCAGACAGACGATCTGCGAAGACGTCAGCGGCCCCCAAACCACGATCCGCTTCTCGGCGGCCCTGAAGAACTCCGTCACCGGCCTGCCGATGCCGTACAGCACGAGGAACCAGAGTACCAGCGTGCCCTTCCACCGCTCGCGGTTGAGCGCCAGAAACACGACTTGGACGATCCCAAGAACCACGATCTCGTAGATCTGCGTCGGATGGCGGGGAATGCCGGGCGGCGCCGTGTAGTAGTCAGATCCCGGTGGGAGGCTCACCGCCCATGGCAGACGGCAGGGCGCTCCATAGCAGCAACCATTCATGAAGCAGGAGACCTTGGCCAGTATCATCGGCACGGGCAGCGTCAGCGCGACCACATCCGCCATCTGGCGCCTATCGCGCGCGAGGATCAGTACGCCCGCCAATGCCAATGCCAGATAGACCAGCGGCCCGCCCCACATGCCCCGCTGCATGTAGTAGCCGGGATCAAAGTAGTTCGGGAGACTAAAACGACGGTTGAGTATGTCGTAGAGGATCCGGGCGCCGGTGTTCATGGCAAACGCGTAGCACAGACCCAAGGCGATACCGCCCATGACGGTCACCCCTCGCCGACGGCAGAGCCAGACGGCCAACGCCACCTGCGTGACCATGCCCACCGTGTACACGATGGCATAGGTCAGAATGCCATCTACGTAGCGGTGCGTCTTCCCCAGCCTGTGGTCCAGGCGTGCACGTGAGCAGGTGCGCCACCGCTTGCTGTGGAGATCACAGCCATGATACGCAGCCTACGGCACACCGTGAGGCACCAGACGACATCAATCCCCCGTCGGGTCGCCGCCCTGCCAGAAGTCGACCTCGCCGATGATGTAAGTCTTGCCGCCGGTGAAGGAGGCGATGCGTTCCCACAGCGCTTCGCGGGCGCCGTCGGCGGAGAGCCACGCCGACGACTGTGTCCGCACCACCAGCAGCGGGCTGGCCTCATAGGCGAAGAAGTGGTGGTTGTAGGCCGTGATCAATTCGCGCCAGCGCTCGGGTTCGATCGCTTTGTCGAGTGTCCGCAGTGCCGCCAGGTTGTCCGGCTCCGGCGCCTGCAGGTAGACAACCAGGTCGGGCGACACCGGCGGGGGGACGATCACCTCGGCGATCTTCTGGTAGATCCGCCATTCGCGTTCCGCCAAGAGGGCCTTCGCCCAGAGCAGGTGCGTGTCGAAGACGTGATCGGCGACAACATGACCGCGGAACATGTCGGTCATCACGAGCGAGTGCGCGTGATCATACCGATCCAACAGGCGTTGCAGAAGAGGTGACAGCGGCGAAGGGCGTTGTCCCTTGACGGTGGCAAACGAATGTGGTTCTTCGCAGGCGGCGTACCAATCGTCGCGTGTGCCGATCCAGCGGGCGAAGTCCGCATGCCCCGAGCCCGGCAGCCCTTCAATCACAATCAGGCGTCGATCGGGGGCGGCTGCGGACATTGACTATCTCACGGAGATGTCGACGGTGACGGGGTCGGCGACCCGGCCGATGAGCTCGATCGACGGCGGTAGTTGCGCCAACAGCTCGCGGATCGAGAGCCCCGATTCCGGGCAGCAGAAATCGGGCGCCAGGTCACACAACGGTACCAGGACAAACGCTCGTTGGCACAGTCTCGGATGGGGCACAGTCAGATCCTCATTCTGGATGATCAGATCATCATAGAGAAGCAAGTCCAAATCGATGGTGCGCGCCCCAACATGCCCCGGGGTCCGAACCGGGGGGCGTCCCAACGCCACTTCGATCTCCTGCAAACGTCGCCAGAGTTGGCATGGAGAGAGCGCGACCGTCAATCGGAACACGGTGTTGTAGAAGTTTCCCGGCCCGGCGGGTCCGACGGGACGCGTCTTGTAGATCGGGGCGCTGATGAGCGTGCGGACACCGTCGGTCCGGCACAGCAACTCCGCCGCCCGGTTGATGTGTTCCAGCCGGTCGCCGATGTTCGAACCGACGCCGATGAATGCCTGTCCCGTCGATGATGGTGCGCCCATCGTACGATTGTATGTGTTCCGGTCAGCCGTTTCGCCGCGACCGTCGTCGAGGTAAGCGATCCGCCGCGGAGTCCAGCTCCACCTCAATGTAATCGAGATTCCCCGGAATGGGGGGAATTCTCTTGCGGACCCGCACAACCACCCGCTGGACGGCGAATCGATCCATCAATGTCGTGCTGATGCGCGATGCCACGGTTTCCAGAAGGTTGAACTTGTTCCGCTGGACGATTTCTTCGACGGTGTCATAGACGGCCGTATAGTTGACCGTGTCGGCCAGTCGATCGGAATCGGCGGCGCGAGAGGTGTCAATTGTCAGTTCGCAGTCGACCTCGAATCGCCGTCCGGTCTCGCGTTCGGCTTTCGACACGCCGTGGAAGCCGTAGAAGGTCATGTTGTGCAGGCGGATGGTGGCCATGGGCATGAACCTGACGCTCCGTACTATGTCGGCGTTGGCGGGCGGTTGCGGCGCCGCACTCTCAGGGGTCGGTGACGGGGGAGCGGTCGCTGGTAGAAGCGGGCGTGCCGTTGCAAGCGTTCCGCGGCCGCCACGGCGACTGCGTGGTCTTCGGGGATGGCCATGCGGACGAATCCTTCGCCGCGTTCTCCAAAGGCAGTCCCCGGGTTCAGCAGGATTCCCGTGCGCCGGAGGATGCGTCGACAGAACGCCTCACTGTTGAGCGTGGTGGGGATCGCGATCCACAGGAACGGAGCCGTGGGTGAGGAGCGCGGATTCCAGCCCAGCGCCACGGCGGTCTCCGTGAGAAGTTGCCGGGATGCTTTCAGCCGCCCGGTCCGGCGGGCCAGGATCTCCTCCGCATGTTCGAGCAGATGCTGCGCGACGCGCAATGCGGCGCGTGACGGGTGCAAACCGGATCGTTGCAGCAGGAAGGCCGCCGCCGCCACGGCGTCGCGATTGCCGCAGACGAAGGTCACGGGTAGGTTGGTCAGGCCGAAGTTGACGCCGATGGGACTGATCTCGACTCCGACCCCCTTGGCACCGTGGGTCTGCAAGAACGATCGGGGGCGGAAGGCGCCGTCGACCGCGAAGGTGAAGGCGCTGTCGTGGGCGAGCAAGACTTGGTGCTGCCGCGCGAACGCCACCGCCTGCACGTGGACGCCGACATCAGCGGCTGCGGTTGTCGGGTTGTGGGGATGGGACAGCACCATCATGCGCGTCCGTCCGACCAGACCGGCCTCCAGACCGGGGAAGCTGGGGAGGTAGTCGTTACGCTCCCACAGGTGATAGGGAACCGCACCGCCGCCCGCCAGAACGATGGTGCCACGGTAAAACGCGGCGCCGGGATCGGGGAGAAGCACCAGGTCGCCGGCCTCGACAAACGCCAGCGAGAGTGAGAACAGACCGACGATCGGGTTGGGAGCGGCAACGACTTCTCGCGCCGGGTCCAACGCGACGCCGAAGCGGTGGTCATACCAACGGACAAAGGCGTCGGTCAGAGTCGCGAAATCCGCTTCGGTCGGTTCCTGCCAGTCACTCGATCCCCGCTCGGATACAACGGCCACGGAGTCCACTTCTCGTGCCGTCAGCGTTCCGCTCACGGTCAAACGCGACAAATCGATGATCTCCACTTCGCGCCGTCCCAGTCGCAACGCCGTTTGCTCCAAGTCCATCGAGGGGACCCCCAGGCGTTGCATGCGATCGGTGCGATCGAGGAGGATCTTGCGCGTGAGCGGTGCCATCGGATTCCCATTCCCTGCTGATTACCGGTTCGGCCTGAACAGTTCACCGACCTGCGACGGCGACAGGTGATCGACATGACCCAGACCTCGGGCCAGACAGATCACCTGTGCGCAGCGTTCCACGATCTCCATACGGCGAAAGGCGGTCTCCAGATCGACGCCGAGCGTCAGGACGCCATGGTTCTTCAGTAGAATCGCATCCGCGCCCGCGATGTGCCGTTCGATCGACACGCCGACGGCGCCGGTTCCGGGTGTGGCATACTCGGCCAGTGGGATCGACCGCAAGGTCACGATCACCTCGGGCAGGACCGGCTCGGTCAGGGCGATTCCCGCCACAGCAAAAGCGGTCGCGTACGGCGGGTGGGCATGGACGCAGGCATTCACGTCGGTTCTGGCGGCCAACGCCGCAAGATGCATGCGTACTTCGCTGGAGGGTGGCCACGGTCCCGAGACGGTGCGACCGTCGGCATCGACGACCACCAGGTCCCGTGTGGTCATCCTCCCCTTGCAGAAGCCCGCCGGGGTCACCAGGGTGCGACCGTTCGGCAGCCGGACTGAGATGTTCCCTTCGGCCGCCACGATCAGGCCGCGCTCATAGAGACGGCGGCCGATGACGACCATCTCGCGACGCAAGGCCGATGCCGAACGTGTTGGCGGACGTGCAACCATCGCGCCAATAATGCCCCCGGATCTGCATCGAATCAACGGGATTGTCCGTCCGTTGCCGTCTCCCAACGCCAAGGCCACGCGACACCCGGCTTGACTCGCGTTGGAGCGGCTGTTAGTCTGCGTTGGAATCTCGAGGCAGGAGGCGGCACGATGGCAAAATGCTGGAGTTGCGGCAAAGAGTATGAGCCCGAGGGGAAGATCACACGCGATGCCGAATGCCCGCATTGCGCGGCATGGCTGCGCTGTTGCCGCAACTGCGAGTTCTACCACGTCGGTTCGCCCAACGACTGCCGCGAGCCGCAGGCCGATTTGCAGCCCGACAAGGAAGTCGCAAATGCCTGCGACTACTTCCGCGCTCTGGGTACCGGGAAAGGCAGCGGAGCGAAGAAGGGGAAGTCGGACTTCGACAGTTTGTTCAAGGACTGAGCATCAATCTACCGGGTGCCACGCACAAACTTGTTTGTGCGTGTCTGACCGCCGCCATATAGGGAGACACGCACAAGCCCACCGACCAAAGGTCGTTGGCCTTGTGCATGGCACCCGGTACGAGATCGCGGACAAGGGGCTTCAGCCCCTTGTTTGCCGAACTTGGACGATGATACCAACCGGCCAACAAGGGGCTTCAGCCCCTTGCGGGCCAAACCGGTCGCGTTTCTTTCCGACTGCACGGGAATTCGTTCAACATCCTTCGCGAATTCGCCGACAATAGAAGTGGATGCCGATTGCATCCGTGGAGGAATCGCCTATATTGAGAGTGAAGGCCGAGGGGAGATGCATTTGAAAAACCTTTTACAGGTTGTACCAATGAAGGCCGCCCCCGCCGGGTTGCGTACCTTGCCGGGACTCCGCCTCCGGTGGACTTGTCCGCCTGTGGCGGATAGCGAGGACAAAATACCCGCTGTGGCTGTAAAACGCCTTTAGCGTATGGGTTGGGAAGCGTTTTTCAAATCAAATGCTCTCGATAGGCCTCTCGCCGGCCCGACTTCGGTCGGGCCGGTTGTTTTTTTGGGGGCTGTGCCAGAGCCGCCCAGAGTCTGGCTCCGCCGACTCCGTTTGGGATCGCCGAAGTCAGTTACCCGTACAGATCGTGGCCGAAAACCGCTGAAGGATTGGCGCAATCGGACTGACCCATGCCTTCCCGGTAGGATCGCCGGCGAAGAGGAGGCCCACGGGAAAGTGATCGAATTCAACGTCGTCTGTGACCACGAGAGAGCCGGAATCTCCTCCGAAAGCGAAGCTCTTGGAGGTCCCGAACTGGCCAACGAAGAGAGCCGAGTCGTAGAGGCCGCATGGGTTAGCGTAGCACACCCACAGCGTCGCGTTGATGTCCTCGACCGTACCCTGCGTTTGCCGCGTCGTCCGCCCGCACTTCATTATGGGAGGGCCCAAGGAGGCTGTAACCGGCTGGCTGCCCGGGTAGCCGTAGAAGTCGGGTACCAGAGTGGCACAGCTCGCGTTCTGTGCCCAATACTGCGCGACAGCGGCGTCCATGGTGTTGCTTCCGCCGCCGAAACTGATTGGCTGAAAATCCACCAACGACGCAACCCGGGGGGTGCAGCCATTGGCCGGCTCTTCCTGACACGGAGGATAATGATCTGACAGTCCCGGCTGTGCGATGGCTTCCCCGATTTGGGCTGCGTTCTTCCGTGCAATCACGTGGTTGTTGCTGAGCATACACTTGCTTCCGTTGCGCATGACAACACAGCCAATGGTCCCTGTCGCGCAACTATAGACATTACCCGTAGAAACCCCGATGGGGACTGGGCGGTAGCAGCCGCTCAGCGGAGGCGGGGGCAGCCAGAGGGCCAAGACTGTTCCGGTCTCCTCGACGACGACGGGCATGCTGTCGAATGAGACCGGGATCCCTGTGACGCCGGGACCACTGGCATATACCTTGATTGCCAAGTGCCCTTCCGGTGTCACACAGACGGCCGTCCCGACGATACCAGGCGTAGCCATGATGGCGTCCGTATGTCTCTCCTGGACGGCAATCACGCGTTCCACATTCTCGGTTCGATCCGGCGTGAGGCGTACGATTGCCCCTGTCTGGCTGTTGCCGGAATGGGGCGCCGCCCAGAGGATCGCGCATAGAGAAGCCGCGGCGATCATGGGCCAGAACGAGCGAGGCCAAGTGCGCATGACGCACCTCCCGGTCGCAATGCGACCTCAACTTGTTCAATCTCTTCTTGTTACTGACCCCGATCGGCGTGTGCACTTCTGAACGCCAGGGGGGGGGTAATCCCAGACTACATCTTGCCCACGCCGTTGTCAAGAGAATTATTGCGCCGAACGACCAAAGAATGCGGTTTCACTTGCGTTTCCTAATCGTGTTTGCGGTATTCAATTGTAGAAGGAGTGCCCGTCATGCGACGTGCAACCTCCATCCTCTCGGTAATCACCTGCCTCGTCATTACCGTGTCTGCTTCCACTGCGCAGACGATTGACACGGCGTGGGTCCGGTTCTATAACGGGCCAGCCGGACTCGCGGACCAGTCCACGGCTCTTGCCGTGGATGCACAGGGCAATACGTATGTAACGGGCATCACCGATGTGTCGAGCCCGTACTCCTGGCCCGAATACAACATCGCAACGGTGAGATACAGTCCCGCAGGCGACCTCATGTGGGCGAGACGGTACAACGGCCCGGGAAACGGTGACGATGTCGCGTGTGCCGTCGGACTTGACCGGGCGGGCGACGTTTGTGTCGCCGGATACGGTCCCGGCAGCGGCACACAGGATGACTATGTCCTGATCAAGTACCTCTGGAAGGGGAACTTCCTTTGGGAACGGCGCTACGACGGACCGACGCACGGTGTCGATCACGCCCAGTCGATGACGATCGACGGCTCAGATCATATCTACATAACGGGATTTAGTGAGGGAGCCGGTAGCGGACTCGACTACGCTACGCTGAAGTACAATCTGTCCGGTGCGCTGCTGTGGCAGCAACGGTACAATGGATCCGGGAATGGCGATGACTCGGCAGTCGCGGTTGCCGTCGACGGAGCAGGGAATGTCTACGTCGCCGGCACGAGCACAGGGACGTCGAGCGGCCTTGATTTCCTGACGCTCAAGTACGGGGCTAATGGGGGCCTGCTCTGGGAACGCCGATACGACGGCGAAGGCCATCAGGGCGATCAGGCGACCGCGCTGGCAGTGGATCAGTCGGGCACCGCGTATGTCACCGGGACAAGCTGGACTGGCGCCACTTCGTCGTACGACTACCTGACCGTGGCCTACGATTCGGACGGCAATCTCTTGTGGAGCCGCAGCTATGACGGTCCCGGCCACGGCCCCGATCAGCCGACGGCGATGGCGTTGGACAGCGCCGGCGGCGTGTACGTCACGGGCTTCAGTTGGGCTGGTGGGGCCCGGTCCTATGATTATGCCACTGTGAAGTACAGCTCCGCTGGCGATCTGTTATGGGAAGGGCGATACAACGGACCCGGCGGAGGGGGCGAGGTTTGGGACGAAGCACATGACATTTCGATGGATGTCGAGGGGAACGCATACGTTACCGGTTACAGCGAGGGCGGGGCGACGCAGGAAGACTGCGTGACGATCAAGTATAGGCCATCCGGCGACGTCCTTTGGGAGCAGCGATTCGATCACGGATCGTCTGAGCATGGAACAGCAGTGCACGTCGATGGCGAAGGGGGCATCTATGTCACCGGGTTCTATTCCTATCCAAGTCCAGATTTCAAGGGGATGGACTTCCTGACCATCAAGTACGTTCAATGTGGCTGTTCCTGCATGGCCGACCCACGGTGCGACGGCGCCTGTGATATCGTGGACGTCGTGCTGAGTATCGACGTTGCGATCCGGGGCGAGGCGGGGATTCCCGACCCGGATGCGCTTTGCCACGTGTGCACGCAAGGACCATGCTTTCCGATTGAGACAACCGACGTCGATTGCGATGGTGTCACGACCGCGGCCGACATCACGCGGATGATCGACTGCGCGTTCGGTGGCGCTGATCCGGCGATCGTCTTCTGCAATCCATGTGCGCCGTGACACGGACAGCAGGGGGCTGAAAGCCCCCCTGTCAAGAGAGAGACCAGGAGGGCAGACATTCCTGTCTGCCCAGGACAGGCAAGAATGGGCTTGTTGAAAAACCTCCCAATTCCGCACATGTGCGGTCGGGTGCCCACACCCGACCGTTGATGCACAGCCACTTGCGCCGGGTGTGGGCACCCGGCGCCACGGAAACGGTGGCTTTTTCAACACGCCCAAGAATGCCTGTCCTCCTTGTGCCCCACGCGATCGGGTCAATTCCTCGCGGGGTGGCCCCGGGCACAACGCCTTGAACGGTGCGCAAGGGGCTGAAGCCCCTTGGTTACCCTGGTATGTGGAGTCAGGTGTGCTCAGCGAGCCGACTTGGCGCGCACCGTGGTGCCAAGATAGAGATAGACCCCGGCGGATTCTAACACAGCGCGGTGCGGCTCGATGAGCGTGTAGAACTCTTCTTCGGCGATTGTGCGGGCGGTGTCGAGACCTTCGAGGAAGCAATCGATCATGCGGGCAAAGGCATCAATGACAGCGGCGCTGGCAGGGAGGTTCTGCCCTTTGCGGATTTCCATCCGGCCTGCGGCATCGATAAACAGCGCCGTCAGAGCCGCTTCGTCCTGATTGGCGAACTCGCGCGCCTTGCGCCAGTCGGTAGCGAGACGGATCCGTCCCCGCGAGTCGGCCATCATGTCGGAGAGCGTGTTGCAGGCCTTGATCAGGATGGCGACCGGGTCACCCGAAGGATCGACGGGTGCAGATGAGAGGCCGCCACGTACAGTCGGCTTCCTTGTCGCCGCAACGCGCGGCGGCGTCGGCTCCGGACGGGCCAGGACACGGGCGATGGCGTCAAGTTTCGACGCTGCGAATGCTTCCAGTTGCCGTGCGTCGATATCGGGCAACACCGTGACGAAGAGAAGAAACTCCGGCTGATTGAACAGGTGCACCACGACGCGCTCGAAGCGCAACGCCAGCCGGGTGAAGCCGTGCAGCCGTTGATAGGTCGAGGTCACCAGATCGACCAGGCGCTGCGTGTGCTGCTCGGTGAAGGCGGCCGGGAAGAGATGCTCGATCCGCCCGTCGCGCTTGGCCACGACGGCGACTCCGGTCACGCCGGCCAGGGCGCGGATGTCAGACAGGATCGTTCGCATCATAGACGGCCTCAAAGAACTCGGGGAAGTCGCGCCTCAAGTGCTCGATGCCGGCCTGCGGCTCAGTGAGGATGCCGAAGGCGCGACCGCGAATGCGCGCCGAGATCAGATTCTCCGCGCCGAAGCAGACGATCCCCTGCCGAAACTCCCCCACCCGGATGATCTGCGGCAAACCGAAGACGATCGCACTGAGCGCCGCGAACTCGCGATCCCAGTCGGCGACGACGTCGCGAAAGAGACGGCGGTAGATGATCTCGCCGTTCTGATCGAATTCGTAGAACCCCATCGTGTACGGGACGGTGCGCAGCACTTCCTCGATGGTGTCGCGGAACGAGGCGGCGGCGAAGCCATCGCCTCCCGGTGTCGGTGAAGGCCGACCGCTCTCGGCATACTCAGCCGCGCGGTCGACAACCAACGCCATCGTGGCGCGATGCTGCTCGGCGAGGTCGATCTCCAACCGCAGGCGGTTCTCCTCGCGCGAGAGGTCCTCGGTCCACTCGCGATCGGTCTTGTGGACCGTGCGGCCGTCGACGGTGACCGTCGAGGTCAGACGGGGACGCGGCCGCAGAGCAAACTCGGTCTGCACCTGCAGGAGCTTGTCGCCGTGGCGGTGGGAGCCGAGCTTCCCCGGCGGCATGTAGTCGTTGCTGTCCATGGCCGAAGCCGGCGGACCTCCTTCAAGGAAGCCGAACCGGACGCACAGGCAATCGAACCGTGGCCTGTCCGCATATCGGACGACGACGGTCTCTTAATAGTATCGTGGAAAATCCGATGGGATTTAGTGAGATGGTACCGGCCCGCCCACATCGCGCCACGGTTTCCGCCGAGGGGCACCTCGTCGATTCGGGGGTCCTGTCCGAGGCAATGGACCTGATCGTGCGCGGCGGGGCCGCCTTTGTGGTGCAGGACTTCACCCTCGGATCGACGAACACGCAGCCCTCACGGGCCAAAATTGAGGTGCGCGCCGACAGCGCCGGACGCCTCGACCGTGTCCTGGAGCGCCTCGTCGGCTTGGGGTTCTACACGGCGGCGGTGGGGCGGCTGGTGACACGCCGAGCCCCGAAAGACGGGGCGGCGCCGGAGGGTTTTTATTCGAGTACAAACCATGCGACCGAGGTCTTCCTCGATGGGCGTTGGCGACGGGTCGAGCGGCAGCGGATGGATGCGGTCATCGTTCTGGACGGGAATGGGGATCGTCCGTTCTGTCGGAAGCTCCGCGACATCAGGCGCGGCGACCGGATCGTCTGCGGGCACGACGGCATTCGCATCCTCCCCGAGTTCAAAGACCGCGCTCGCGCCGACTTCGGCTTCATGACCAACGATGTTTCATCGGAGAAGAAGGTCGAATGGGTCGTGGGGCATCTGGCCCGTTGGATTCGGGAGCGTCAGGGGAAACTGATCGTCGTTGCCGGACCGGTGGTGATCCACACCGGCGGCGGCGAACCGCTGGCCCGGATCATACACGATGGATGGGTCGATGCGCTTCTATCCGGCAACGCGCTGGCCGTCCACGACGTCGAACGGGCGCTCTACGGGACTTCGCTGGGGATCGACACCCGGACCGGCGTCCCGGTCGAGCACGGGCATCAGAACCACATGCGGGCGATCAATGCGATCCGGCGCGTCGGCGGGCTGAAGTCAGCGGTGCGGCGGGGCCTACTTAAGGACGGCGTCATGCACGCCCTTGTGGCCAAGCGTGTGCCATTCGTTCTGGCCGGGTCGATTCGTGACGATGGTCCGCTTCCGGAAGTGCTCACCGATGTCACCTGCGCCCAGGAAGCGTATGCCCGCCATCTCGACGGGGCCGAGATCGTTCTGATGCTCTCCTCCATGCTCCACTCCATCGCCGTCGGCAACATGCTTCCCTCATGGGTCAAGACGGTCTGCGTCGACATCAATCCCTCGGTCGTCACCAAACTGGCCGACCGTGGCTCGCACCAAGCGGTCGGGTGCGTGACCGACGTGGGGTTGTTCCTTCACCTTCTGCAGCAACAGCTTGGGAACGCCGCCGCCGGTTCCCGCTAACAGACCCGTTCTCCGAAAACCCCCAAGACGGCCCCTCCGGCAGGCCTACGGCCCTGGAAACCGGGGAACCGACACGATCAATCCGGGTTAACAACCCAGTGGGACGACATACAGGACTGAACTTGACCGATTTATTCTTGACCCAGAAGTTCCCCAGACATATGCTGGGAGCGTTGTCACCGGCCTTTCGTCTGACGATGTTGCACAATCGCGGGCGTCGGGTATGCAAGCAACCTGTACCAACGGAGGAGTGGGAATGAGAAAGTCCATGGGAGTGCTGGTCGCGGTGATCGTCCTGGGCACTCTGGTCACGGCCGGAGCGATGACCCCGGGGGAGTTGACCACGAAAGTGGCGAACTGTCCCTCCTGTAAGGCGATGGTCAACTACCCTGAGCTGGGCCCGAGCATTCGCGCCGACGTCTTCGAGACCGCGAATGGGTACGTTTCGACCTTCCTGATGGCCGATGCCAAGTTGCTCCCGACCTGCGCCAAATGGGAGAAGGACTGTGAGGCGGCGATGGCCGACGGTGCCAAGCTGCCCCCGGCCGAGTTCGACAAGACCTTCTGTCCAGTTTGCACCGGCATGGCGAAGCTCATGGCGCGCAAGGACGTGAAGATCGAGCAGTTCAATGGCTCGATGGGGAAGATCGCGGTTGCCTCCGCCACCACCAAGGAGGGGGTCGATGCCCTCCATGCCTACGTCAAGACCACCAAGGAGGTCATGGGGGTCATGCCGCAGGCGATGGCGGAGATCATGAAGAACGCCAAGCCTAAGACAGCAGCCTCCGGCCAGTAGCTGGCAAGTCCATTACGACACTGAACCCCCGTGCCTACGGCGCGGGGGTTTTGGTTTGGGTGGTTTGGAAGAGGAGTTATTCCTGCGTGCGAGACGTTTGGCATTCTCTATCCACATCCAACCAGTCGGCCACGCGCTTCTGTTACCCCATGTCGCCGCTCACCTTGGCATGTTAGTCTATTTACCTTCAATATGTTACGCTCGACAGCCAGATCGGTCCTGCCCGCCGTTCGACGCAACGTGCCAAGCGTCACAAGATAGCGTGGTCATTAACACTCTGAACCACAATATATTGTGATTTTTCTTTCCCCTAACCGCAATTTTTGATTGACACCACCAGTCGCTGCGGCTAATCTCCGTCCGCTCTTTGGACCTGCGGGCTGGGCGCCCGACGGGACAGTAGATACCAAAGGTCAGACAGCCGTAATAAAAGGGGAAGGGGTGCTCTGTCGCCGGATGGTGCGGTGTGCTCCGCGGGAGGGGAGATGTTCGAGCAGACACCAGGGTTGGCCGAGAATGCGCTGCGGGTCTTGGAACGGCGCTACCTGAAGAAGGACGACCAGGGGAGAGTCGCGGAGACTCCGGCCGAGTTGTTTGGGCGCGTGGCCGGGGCCATTGCGGCCGTCGATGCCAGCTACGGCGCCGATGCCGATGAGGTGCGTCGCACCGCCGAGAAGTTCTACCGTTCCATGGTCAACTGCGAGTTCATGCCGAACTCCCCGACTCTGATGAATGCCGGACGGCCCCTGGGGCAATTGTCGGCCTGCTTCGTCCTCCCGGTCGGTGATTCGATGGAGGAGATTTTCGAGTCGATCAAGAACGCCGCGCTGATCCACAAGTCCGGGGGTGGGACCGGATTCGCCTTCTCCCGTCTGCGGCCGCGCAACTCGGTCGTCGCCTCGACATCGGGGGTCGCCTCCGGGCCGGTCTCGTTCATGAAGGTGTTCAACGCCGCCACCGAGGCGGTCAAGCAGGGCGGGACCCGTCGCGGGGCCAACATGGGAATCCTCCGGGTCGATCATCCCGACATCGAGGAATTTGTCGCCTGCAAGGAAGACCTTAGCCAGATCACCAATTTCAACATCTCGGTGGCCGTCACCGATGAGTTCATGACCGCCGTCGAGCAGGGGAAACCGTATGCGCTGCGCCACCCCACGACGCGTCGGCCATACGAGATCGATGGGGTGGTGCAGTCGCTGGATGCGCGCAAGGTGTTCGCGGCGATCGTCGACCATGCCTGGCGCACCGGCGAGCCGGGGGTGATCTTTGTCGACCGGGTCAATCAGACGAATCCGACGCACCGGATCGAGGAGATCGAAGCGACCAATCCCTGCGGCGAGCAACCGTTGCCGCCATACGATTCCTGCAATCTCGCCTCCGTGAATCTCGGCAAGGCGATCAGGGAGGAATTGCCGCCGACGTATGATCGTCGCCGGCCGTCCGAGGGGATCGACTGGGACAAGTTGACGCAGTTGGTGCATCTCGGCGTGCACTTCCTCGACAATGTGATCGATGCGAACAAGTACCCGATTCCCGAGATCGCGGCGCAAACCAAGAAGAACCGTCGCATCGGCCTCGGCGTTATGGGGTGGGCCGACATGCTGGCCAAGCTGGGCGTGCGCTACGATTCCGAGGAGGCCTTTGAGCTCGGCGAGCAAGTGATGGCGCACATTGAATCGGAGGCGCGGCTGCACTCCTCCGATCTGGCGGCCTCGCGCGGCAAATTCCCCAACTGGGACGGGTCGGTGTACGCTGACGAGGGGGTGGCGATGCGTAATGCGACCGTCACCACGGTCGCCCCCACGGGGACAATCTCGATCATCGCCGGATGCTCATCGGGGATCGAACCGTTCTATGCGATTTCGTTCGTGCGCAATGTGATGGAGGGGACGCGGCTGATCGACGTCAATCCGCTCTTTGAGCAGGTGGCCAAGGAGCGCGGCTTCTATTCGCAGGAGTTGATGGAACAGATCGCCAATGCCAATTCGATTCGTGGTTTTGATGAGATTCCCGAGGATGTGCGCGACATCTTCGTGACCGCCGCCGATGTTCCGCCCTCGGCCCACATCCGGATGCAGGCGGTGTTCCAGAAGCACTGCGATTCGGCGGTGTCGAAGACAATCAATCTGCCGCAGAAGGCGACGCGCGACGATGTGCAGACCGCCTACTGGCAGGCGTACCGTCTGGGATGCAAGGGCGTGACCGTGTACCGCGATGGGTCCCGTCCGGGGCAGGTCCTTTCGACCGGGGCCACACCGGAGGAAGCGCGCGCGACAGATCAGGTGGGGGCGTTTGATCTGCCGAAAGCCCCCCCGCCGAGTCCGCCGGAGCAGCGAGTTCCCCCGCCGGTGCCGGTGGCGAAACCGGTTGCCCCGGCGCCGAAGCCGGTGCCTCCCAGCGGGCGCCCGGTGGAGCCGGAGGAGCGTCCCGATGTTCTGGAAGGATTTACCGAGAAGATCCGCACGGGGTACGGCAACCTCTATGTGACGGTCAACCTGCACAAAGGGAAGCCGTTCGAGGTGTTTGCTTCGATCGGCAAGTCGGGATACTCGACCATGGCCGACACCGAGGCGATGTGCCGGCTGATTTCGCTGGCGCTGCGCTCCGGCGTGGCGGTGTCGCAGATCGTCAAACAGTTGCAGGGGATCGGCGGGTCGCAGCCGATCTTTGAGCGGCGGGGGATGATCTTCTCAATCCCCGATGCGATCGCCAAGGTGCTCAACGATCACTTCGGCAATGGCGCCCGTCTGACCGACAAGCCGGACATTGCGAAGGAACACTGTCCCGATTGCGGCGGCATGCTGGAACACGAAGAGGGTTGCGTTCTCTGCCGCGGTTGCGGATATTCCCAATGTTGATTGTACCTACGGCCACAAGCCGTAGCTGTTTCTCCCGGACCCCCGCGCACCCCCCGCGGGGGTTTTGGGTTTGGAGTTGTGCCCCCCTGACTCCCCCCGTCCACGGGGGGAGAACCATGCTCCCTCCCCGTTGACGGGGAGGGCCGGGGTGGGGGACGGATCGCGGGAGAAGAAGATGCACTTCGTCTCTCTGGGTGCCTTAGATTGACGTCATGTGCGCGATGCTTGCAGGCTCGCGAGTGCTGTGCCCGGCCCCCGACTCCCACTGTCCACATCGGGAAGACCCCCACTCCAACTCCCCCCGCCAGCGGGGGGAAGGCCTCCCCTCTGACTCCCCCCGTCCACGGGGGGAGGACCACTTTGCTCCCTCCCCGTTGACGGGGAGGGTCGGGGTGGGGGACGGACCGCGGGAGAAGAAGATGCACTTCGTCTCTCTGGGTGCCTTAGATTGACGTCATGTGCGCGATGCTTGCAGGCTCGCGAGTGCTGTGCCCGGCCCCCGACTCCCACTGTCCACATCGGGAAGACCTCCCCTCTAACTCCCCCCGTCCACGGGGAGAAGGCCCCCCCTCTAACTCCCCCCGTCCACGGGGGGAGAACCATGCTCCCTCCCCGTTGACGGGGAGGGCC
>JBFMGX010000038.1 GCA_040752595.1 Candidatus Zixiibacteriota bacterium | reverse complement strand
AACAAGAGAATCGATCGTCCGCGGCGATGAAGCATCAGAGAACAATTAGCAGTGTGAGCATCCCGAGCGCCAGAGTCAGAGTTGCCGGATTGTCTCGGGAGCGGGTCAGGGGAGAGATCGTCCATCCGCACGTGCCCGCGATCTCCGATCGCGGAGTGTCTGTCAGGAGCACAGGGCTCCTGACCTACAGGTGATTGGCCGTAAAGTGATCCGCTGCTCCGCGCAGTGCCGCAATATGCTCCGGCGTTGTCCCGCAACAGCCGCCGATGACCTGAACTCCCAGTTCCACGAGGGCACGGAAGTGCGGCACCATGAACGCGGCGGACTCACGATAGGCAGGCCGATCGCCATCGATCTCAGGCAGGCCGGCGTTCGGGCGAATCAACACGGGCAGGTTCGTGACTTTGCGGAATTCCGCGGCGATCCGAACCATGTTCTCGATGCCATTGCCGCAATTGGACCCGATGACATCGGCGCCCGCCGCCGCAAGTCTCGAGGCCGCCTGCTCGACGCTGACGCCCATGATCGTGATGAACCCCCGCGGCGTCGGGTCGAAGGTCATCGACGCGAAGACTGGGATTGTGGAGGACACGGCGCGCGCCGCGCGCACGCCCAGTGTCGCCTCGGCAAGGTCGGTCATGGTCTCGATGCAAATGGCATCAACGCCCGCGCCGACCAGCGCTTGGATCTGACGCACGAAACTCCCGTAGACCGCTTGCGGCTCGGTGTCCCCATACGGCTCCAGCAGTCGGCCCGAAGGTCCGCACGAGCCGCAGATGTAGGCAGTCGTCCCGACCGCCTTCCGGACGGCGTGCACAGCATTCGCGTTGATCTCCTCCGTCTTCTCCGCCAGATCGGACAGCGCCAACTTCAGCGGCGAGGCGCCGAATGTGTTGGTCTGGACGATGTCCGCTCCGGCATCGCGATACGCGCGGGCCAACGCCGCCAGACGGTCCGGACGATCGAGATTCAGCGTCTCCGGACAGACGCCGGCATCGAGACCAGAGTCCAACAGCATGGTTCCGGTGGCGCCGTCGCCGACCAGTATATCGCCGCTTCTGAGACGGTCGAGGAGATGGCGCGTCATCTCGCCTGGCTCACGAATCTCTTGACACAGTCCACGGCGCTGGTGCCGTCGAAGCAATAGGCATCGGCGCCGATCCTCTGCGCGAATTCCTGCGAGAGTGGCGCGCCGCCCACTATGATCTTGGTCTTCGGGCGCAGCCCCCGTTCCCGCGCCAGGTTGATGACCTTGCCCATGTTCACCATCGTCGTGGTCAACAGCGCGGATACACCGATCACATCCGCGCCGGTCCGCTCCGCTTCGGTGACGAACCGTTCCGGCGGGACATCACGGCCCAGATCGATGACGTCGAAACCCGCCCCCTTGAGCATGATCCCGACGAGGTTCTTGCCGATGTCATGCAGGTCGCCCTGGACGGTGCCGATCACCACCGTCCTGACCGTGGGGACGTCATCCCGAATCAGGAGAGGGCGCAGAAGCTCCATGCCGACGTACATCGCCTTGGCCGCCAGGAGCACGTCCGGAAGGAAAATCTCGTGCGTCCGGAAACGTTCGCCCACCACGGCCATCCCGCCAATCAACCCCTCATTGAGGATGGTCTGCGTTTCCAGGCCGGCATCGATCGCCGCCCGTGTCCAGCGGGCGACATCATCCGAATTCCCGTTTTGCAGTGCACGCGATAGACGTTGCAACGTGTCGGTCATCACCGTGTCCTTTCTCACCGATGGCGATCACCGTTGTCGTGCCACGACCCGAGCCAGTCGTTCGCGGCACGAATGTGTCTCGCACAGGCGACAAAAGGCATAGTCATCTTCGAATGCAAACGCCGTCCCCGGTCCAACCAGGATGACGCCGCTGATGGATTTCAGGGGATGCATGAGGCAACTCGCATTCAGTGTGATGCCGATCTCCTCCGGCTTGAGAACCCCGAACAGTCTCTTCTGCCCGCTCGTATCCCAGCCACAGTAACCGGGACTGAAGCGTAAGATCCCGAGATCCTGCGCTTGGGAGGGGTTGTCCTGTATGCAGTGGTCGGCATAGTATGATTCCGCGTACTCCGCCGTCAGTTCGGTCCCCTCCGAGGCGGCCGCATCGAGCATGGCGCCCAACGCGAACTCATGGAGCGCGAATAGCCCGGAGATCTGCCCGCAGATCTCTTCTCCGAGGGTAACCGAGAACAGGGCCAGTCTATCGCACAACGGATAGATCTGCTCCACCGGCGCGGGACTGTCGTTGCACCCTTCACCGGCATAGACGACAGCGAAGTCCGCCCGTGACAACTCATGAATGATTCCCGCCGGTCGGGCCAGGGAACGATAGACCGCGAGCGCCTGCTTTGCCAGGTCGGCATGGCACGACGCAACGACGGACGCGCTCGGAATCCCCTGGGCCGAGAGCACCGCCTGCTCGCCCGGGATCGTCCGCTCCGGGGGGATGTCCAGTATCATTCGCATAATGTGCCCACCGGCAGGCGGTCCATCCCGCACCGAATCGCCTCCGACTTCATCCGCTTGGTCATCTCGTTTATGATATCCTCAGAAAGACAGACCGGTTTGTGGCGTCCGACGAGTCGTTGGACTTCATCGCGTGCCCGCTCCAGGATTGTCTGGCCGCCTTCCTCGCGCCAGCGTGAACGATTGGCCCGGTCGATCACTCGGCCCGGAAAGTACACCTCCTCCTTGAGGTAGCGCCGCGTATGGCCCGAGATCAACAGATGCTGTTCGCGCAGGAGCTCTTCGAAACGCGGCAGCGAGGGAAAATCCTCCTTCGGCGCAATGCCGCTGATCAACCGGAGCGCCATGCCGCAAATCTCATTGTCGACGACCAGCTTCTCGTGGCTGTAGCAACTCTCGAAATCGAGCATTCCCGGGCCGGAGATGCTGTTGATCCCGGCCAGTGCGGCCAAAGTCGCACCCATCGCCGACTCCAACCCGGCCTGGGCATCGAGGTGTTTGGCATCACTGAGAGAGATGTAGGCCTGCGTCGGCAGGCCGAGGTGCTTGCCGATCTCGTTGTAGGCACAGTCCATCATCATCGTGCCGACATCGCCCATCGGCGTCGTCTCATAGCGGACGTCGAACACGGCGGGTGAGCCGCCATAGAGAACGGGCGTCCCGGGGTTCACCGTTTGACTGATGACCAATCCGCTCAATGTCTCGGCCGTGTGCTGGATGAGCGATCCGACCAGCGTGACCGGCGCCATGAATCCGGACAATGGCATCGAGATGTACTCGACCGGGATCGAGTAGCGGGCACAGTCGACCAGATTCTGGGACGTGACGTCACTCCAGCGCAATGGCGACGTGGGACAGCAGGAGAAGACCGTCAGCGGTTTGGCCGCGAGGTTCTTGGCGTCGCCCCGCACCGCCAGTTGAAGGTCCTTCATGATCTCGAACGACTCGATGCGAAATGTACCGGTGACGACCGGCTTTTCGCAGAACATCAGACTCAGGAAGAGCCGGTAGCTGTCGGAGATCTTCTCATCGACATCAGAAGGGATCAACGCGGTAGACTGATAGGCAATGTGATCCAATCCGGCGACCAGTTGCGCAAACCGCACATAGTCAGCGGTGACCGGACGACGCACGTCCTTTGTCTGGCCATCCAGGATATTGATCGCCGTCGAACCGGGTGTGAAGTAGACGTTCCAGCCGGAAAGATCGGCCACCTTGTTACCGATAACATCGAACAGTGAAAAGGAGTTGGGCGCGGCCTTTATGCTGCGGTCGATCAAATCGCCGGGGAGGAACGCGCGGCCGGTGCTCCAGTCAATGCGTGCACCGTGGTCGGCCAGAAGCGCGAGGATCGCGGGGTTCTGGATTTCCACGCCGAGTGTGCTCAGCACACCGCGCGCCTCGGTGAGAATCTGCCCGATCAACTCATCGCCGAGAAATCGCACGATCGGTCTCAAGGTCTTGTCCTCTTCCGTGGAAGTCAACATACGCACCGCTGTTGGATGTGGCTACGTTGCCGGCCGACCTGGCTCCGGCCAGCTCCGGAAAGTGGGTCGGGGTGATAACCTCTCCCTCCGGCTTGCCCCGAGCGCACTCGAGGGGGAGAGGTCAATCCGTCCGCAGGACGGATCGGGTGAGGGCGTCGTCCGTTCGTTCATTTCGTGACAAGATCCAAGAACAATGAATGATTCTGCCCTTCGCCTTCATATTTCCGTTTCCCTGTTCGCCACGGACCGCGGCCTCCAGCATCAGAAGATACCAAAATAGAACAGCAGCGGCAGAATCAGTCCGGCGATCAGCGCCTCGCCGCCGATGAACCCGGAAGCCACCGTTACATAGTGCTGTTCGTATGACTCCCGCGCCGCCTTCATCCAGATCCATCCCAGAATCGAACCGAGCCCGACCGGCACGTTGAGTGTGCCGGGTAGAATCAGGGCAAAACCGAATCCCGCCGCGCTCGGCAACCAATGCCAGTTGAGCTTCCCCTTGCCGACAGCGAGAACGATCCCGGCCGCCGCCGCGATCACCGTCCACAGGAGCGCCCCCGGCGGAAAGGCCGAAATCCCCTTGGACATCAGCACCGCCATATTGGCGAGTTTGAGACCGGTGGGCGCGGCGAGCCCGTCACCGCCGAGCCCATAGCGCGCGATCAGAAGCGGATACATGATCGCCACCGATGCTGCCCCGATCGGCACCGCGCAAAACTGTACCCAGGTGAGAACGCGCGGCGTCGAACCGACCAACTTGCCGGTCTTGAACACCTGCATCAGTCCTTCCCCCTGCGAGTTGATATTCCCCGCCATCCCGGCGGCGACCAGATTGTGGCTGATCGACGGCGAAAAGGCGCGGAAGATCGCCTGCAGCGTGTTGGCCATGAGCGATACCGGACCGTTGTTGGTCTCGCCGAGCACACGCACGCCGACCAGGATCAGCGGGAACCCCGCGATCACCGAGGCGACCGTCTCCCACCAGGGGAGTCGGAAATGGACCTGCTGGACAAAGGCCAACAGGATCGTCAGAAGCGTGGTCATGATGATGATCGTGCGCAGCGAGACATCGACCCGTTCATGTCCCGGTGCACGCGCCGCGCGGAGCTCCTTGAACATGGCGGTGATCGAACGCCACTTGAGCGCCACCGCGGTCATCGCCGCCGTGATCATCACGGCCGTCGCCGGCCACATGAACCACAGCATGATGATCGCAAAGTGCGAGCCGCTGTGATAGTTGGCCATGAGGCCGCCATGCTGATGCAGAAACTCGGTCTGGGCCGCCGACAGTTGCGGGACATTCACCAGTTCCTGCACCTGCGGCCAGTACTGCGGGGCAACGGAGTTCTGCACGATGAACATCCCCGCCTTTTCCATGACCAAGGGCGAGAAGATCCAGACAACAACCGTGCCCAACAGCATCGAGACGCCGACATTCAGCCCGATCAGCATGCCGGTGCCGATGTTGAGCATCCCCCACTCGATCCCGATCCGGTAACGCATCGCGAATCCGAGTGTGCCGATCCACTCGAGACCGTCACGGAGAAAGGCCAGCACCGCGCCGATCGCCGCGCTGATGCCAAGAGTGGTGTACCGTTGCCCCGCGGCCTTTCCCTGATCGAGAACGTTGATCGTCTCGGCCGCCGCGACACCGTCGGCGAAGATCATCTCCGGGTCATCGACAAAGTATTTGCGGAACATCGCCGACATGAACACGCCGATGGCGCCGGAACAACACAGCCAACTGAACATCTGAAACGGGGTGATGGTCAGATGGACATCGACCGACTCATTCATCGCCAGATACCCGAACGCCGCCGCCACCACGCACATGAAGGCGGTCGACACCGCCGAGGTCGCCGCCGACTGGATGATGTTGTTCTGGATGGCGTTCCGCCCCAGTGTGCCGCGGGCGGTGATCGCCATGAAGATCGCGCCCAGAAAGGCGGCGATCACGCTCATGTTCGGTCCCATGCCGAGCTTGAGCACGATGTACGGATAGGCCATGGAAACGACCGCCGACACAATGATGGCGCCAACGACTGACTGCCAGGTGATCTCCGGTCTTTGCGACATGTGCTCCTCTCGGGTTGTTGTCCTCTGCCGTCCCGCCATCTGCGATTCCATAAGGTAGCCCGCCCGTAGCCAAGATTCAATGACCGACCGAGATGTTGCAGAAGCCCCCCCTTAGTGGCGCCGGATGCCCACACCCGGCGCCAGTGTCTTTGCATTGACCGCTGGCATGGTACCGAAAGACACTCCACACTGTCATTCTGAACCCCGCCGCCTTTCGGCGGAGTGAGGAATCTGCTGTTTCTTCATAGGGGAGGGAAAGCAGATCCTTCGCTTCGCTCAGGATGACAGTGCGGAATGATTCTTCAACAGCTCGCTGCGTTGGCATCCTGCCGCACGACTGGGGGGCCGTGGAGCCGATTGCAGAAAACTGTTGTGATTCCGCTCACTTGATGTACCTCATAAAGGAGGTTCGCAATCCTCCGGTCCCTTGGGACCGATGCTGATCGAGTTCCTACAGTTCCCGTGTCCACGGGAAGCGCGTCTGCATGCGGAGGCGGCATATGCGATTTCACTGGGTTGCGGTCAGTGCGATGGTACTCACGGTGGCAATGCTGACGGCCACAGATGCCGGCACACAGGAGTTGTGTTTCATGGCGGCGGTCAACTACGCGGCAGGGGCTGTCCCCTATTCCGTCTTTGCGGCCGATCTGGACGGCGATGGGGACTTCGATCTGGCCGTCGCCAATGTCGGCAGCAACAACGTCTCGATCCTGCGCAACAATGGAGATGGGACCTTTCAGGGGGCCGTGAACTACGCTGCCGGGGAGAGTCCTCGTTCGGTCTTGGCCACTGATATGGACGGTGACAACGACAACGACTTGGCCGTTGGCGATGCAAACGGTCAAAATGTCATGGTCCTGATCAACTGCGTAGTACCCCGACCTGCACTGGCGTCGGATGTCGACATCCTCCCCGGCCAGTGTCCCAACGATGTCCCGATCAGCGAGGCACGGGAGATTGACGTTCCCCACGGGGCCGGGGTAGTGCCAGGCGGGCGTCTGCTCCCCGTCGCCATGCTCGGCTCACCTGTGTTCGATGTGCATCAGGTCAACCTGACCTCGATTGACATCCTGGAGCTCCATCCTCTCACGCACGAATATGAGGATGTCGCCGGTTCAGGTGTTCCGACCGAATCGGGCGATTGTGAGTGCGGCACGGCCGGTCCCGATGGATACACCGACCTTGTGCTCATGTTCGATCTGGACTCGGTGTTGGCCCTTCTGTCTCCCTGCCATCCCGGCGATGTGCGCTTGCTGGAATTGACGGCAAGGACACTGAACGGCCGCGATCTGGCCGGTCGGGACTGTATCAACCTGAAGGAGATCGTCGCAGTCGGCGGCGGCGGTGGATCCCCGGTTGTGGCCCGACCATCCCGCCCGACGCGCATGGAGCGCTTGAGTCCCAATCCCTTCAATGCCTCCACGGGGATCACCTACGCGCTGGGTGACGCGGAGAATGTTCACCTGGACATCTATGACATCTTGGGTCGTCGTGTGCGGACGTTGGTCTCCGAGGCGCAGACCGCTGGCGAGCACGAAGTCACGTGGGATGGCACTGACGACCGGGGCCAGGCCGTCTCGTCCGGTGTCTACTTCTGCCGCCTGCAAACGGAATCGCATGTCGATGTCCGCCAGATGGTGCTGTTGAAGTGAACCGCACGGCAATCTGAGCTCCGGCAGGAGACAGCCAGACCCGTGGGTCCATCGGCCCACGGGTCTTAGTCTTGTATGGGTGCTTTGTTTCCCAATTCCCGAGCTTGCCGCAGATGACGGCTGGCATAAAGCGCTCTACGAACCCGGAGCGTCTCCGCTCACGGGGTCGCCATGCCCAGGAGTCGGGTCGATCGGTCTCATGGGGTCGGGGTTTCAGATTCCACACCCAGGGAAATGGCACCGGCAGGTCTATGAGCCGCGAGTCTTGAAGTGTGATGTCGCCGACGCGGAGACAGAGGGGCTCAGGTCTCCGGCCTCAGTTTGTAGCCCACGTTGCGAATCGTCTCGATGGCCGTCTGCAGCAGGGGGATCTTCTTGCGCAGCAGGCGCACGTGTACGTCGATGGTACGAGTCCTGATCTGCCCCTGGTATCCCCAGATCGTCCTCAGCAGGTAGGCACGCGTCAGGACCCGCCCGCGAGAACTCAGGAACTGCTCCAGCAACGAGAATTCCCGCGCCGTGACCAGGATCAACTCGCCGTTGTACCGCACTTCATGTGCGGCACGGTCCAGCATCAGGGGTCCGTATTGACATGTGGTCGGCTCCGGCAGCGGCGGGGTCGCCCGGCGCAGCACGGATCGAATGCGCGCCAGGAGTTCCTTGGGCATAAACGGCTTGGCCAGGTAGTCGTCGGCGCCGAGCTCCAGACCGATCACGCGCTCGGTGTCCTCGGCTCTCGCGCTGACAACCAGCAATGGCAGGTGTCGGGTGCGCTCGACCTGTCGCAGACGGCGCAGCACATCAAGTCCATCGATGTCCGGGAGCATCATGTCGAGGAGTACCAGATCGGGAAGCTCGTTCTCGAGCTTGGCCAACGCGCTCCTGCCGTCGGTGATCCGCTCCGCATAGAAGCCCTCCCGCTGCAGGAGGTGGAGGATCAGATCGCCGACATCCTTCTCGTCCTCAACGACCAGGATGCGTTTGGGCGTCAACGTCATGGCATTCTCGCAAGCGCGGACGGGCGCAATCCGCGGCACCATACACTCAGCGACCACGGTTTTCCGCGGGTTAAGGCCACGTTAATTCCATGCGAAATCGGGGCCGCCATGGTGCGACCGATCCCTCCGACAACCCAAGTCGGCGGGAATGATCCAAGATTCATGCGGCAGTCCGGTATCATGCCGTCCCTACTGGGGCCGCGATTTAACAGTCCCGTTATGTAGACTAAACCACACCGTAACGTGTCCGTTGGTTCGTTCTCGACAAGCTGCGGGGATGGGTCGGGCGCAGTCCTCATCAATAGGTCGCTCGGCCATGTCTACCCAGCGCCACCAAGGGGTGAAGACCGGGTTCAAAACGAGGTCATGTCCATCTTGGTAGTAGTGCCCACGTCGAGACGAATATGAAGGGAGATTCACGATGATGATGAGGAATCGCGTTTCACAGTCCAACTCCCCCGTGAGAGCTGAACACTCGCGTCGCTATCGGTTCTTCTGCACGGCTCTTCTGTTGTTGACAGACATCACTGTCTTGGGCGGCGAGTCACACGCATACAACAAGGTGTGGGTGGAATCGAAGTCCGTGGGCCTCGGGGAAACCGGAGTGACGGTGGAAGTGTGGGTGGTGAATGACCAGCCCCTGACCGGCTTTGTGCTACCCCTGGAGATGCGCGACACCGACGCGAATGGGTCCTACATCGCCGGGTCCTGCAAGTTCAATGTGCCTCCGGGGAATCGCCTCGGGGTCAGCCCCCTGATTGGACTGGCCGACAAACGCGTGTTCGGTCAACCCAAGACGGACCCTGTGCCCTGCTACGACGGAAACGACGTCGTCTGGTGCAGCGGCCCAGTCTCGAACACGTATCGGAATTCCCCCTCGGCGGTCGACTTCATCAGCCCGGACGGCTTCATGTGGACCGGCGTGGCCACCAGTGGACCTCCGGATCTGTATTATCTCCCGGCGGGAAGCGACAGCGTCGCCGGAACATTCAATGACTGGCCATCTCAGGGTGAGTCGCAGCCCTATCCGATGGGGGCCTCGTTCAACTTCGTCTTCGATGTGAACTCCACACCGGGATCCTTCGAGATCGACACGATGTGTGTCTGCCCGGCGAATCACCTCTCCGGCACCGACTTGTTCACCGACTTGGTATTGTTCCAGTTCACGGGGGGCGTGATCCATGTCGGCGGCCTCCCGCCCGCGTTTGCGTTCATACCGTCGCAGACCGTGAAGGTCGGGCAGACGCTGACGTTCGACGTCTCCGCGACAGACCCTGATGGCACGATCCCGTCGTTGTCATTGCCGAATCCGCCTGCCAACGCGACGCTGACGGATCATCACGATGGCTCCGGGACATTCAGCTTCTCACCCGTCGCGGGACAAGAAGGTCCCCTCGATGTGAAGTTCCGCGCTTCGGACGGCGTTTGGCAGTCCGACACGGTCGTGGTCGTGATGGTCGATGCCGCCAGCGCCGTGCGGTCGCTACAGACGGGCGAGGGCGTACCATCCTCCTACGAATTCGGGCCATCCTACCCCAATCCCTTCAACGCATCGACGGTGATACGTTTCGGTCTCCCCGCCGATCGTCATGTCAGGCTCGACGTGTTCGACATCCTGGGACGCAGAGTGCGGACCCTCATCGATGAGGATCGACCCGCCGGATCGTATGCGGTGGAGTGGGACGGCACCGACGACCGCGGATCGGGCCTCTCGACCGGTGTCTACCTCTATCGCATCCAGACATCCGACTTCGTCCGCGCCCGGAGCATGGTGTTGCTGAAGTAACGGGCACTCCGAGAAACGAGTAGCGTTGAATGTTGCAGTGAATCTGAGACAACGACTGCGTACTGCAAAGATGGTTCCCCGGATTCTGGTCGGGGAAGCCGTGCCCAGCCGGAAGTGGCGTTTCCGTTCCGGACATCTCGGGATTCCCGACCGACATTTACGCCAAGGTTACTCCGCGGCAATGGCACGGTAATGCTCGCGGATGAGATTCCCGCGGCGAGTGCGCGAAGCGCTCGTTCCGAGTTGCGCCAGGCAACTCAGCATCCGGACACCCCGGGACATGCACGGGGCGCACGAATGCCACAGACGGTGCAGACCCCAGTGACGTGACGACGAACGGGTACCTGGAGAAAGACGGGGAACACAATCCGAGGGAACACGCAACGACGATTCCAGAGGAGATGAAGATGGTGCGAGAGAAGGGGACAGCCAACCGACGGAAAGAGAAGGTCTACTGGCATCCATTGTCACTCCAGCAGCTCGTCCCAGACCGATTCGTCGCCGTTGTCACTGGTGTCCTTGACGGACGGTACTGCCTGGGGCCGTCGTTGCGCAACGAAGGCCCGGAAGACGGGGGATGGGGACATGGCCCGAATCGGGTCCTCCAGACGTCCGATCCAAGAGCCGAACATGCGCCTGAACCACTGGTCACAGTGGAGGCGTCGGAGTTGGCGGCATTTTGCGCCTGACGGCCGACGCGGGCGTCTCACACCACGTTCAATCTGCCATAGGACTCATTATCCCGCTTCAGCTTACCTTCCAGCACCTCTTGCCTGCGGCGCCGGCGTTGCCCCGGGGACTCATCTCCGGGGGAGTTCTTTACTTCGACTTGATCTGTCCGCAACGTGGCAACAATCACGGCGCCCCATGTTCGCCGCCGACGGGTGAGCCAGTCCCGCCCGTCGATGCCGTGCCAGGCATTGTGCCGTATGCAAACGCCCAGTGATGTCGGCTGGGCACAGTGAACCAACCACGGGGTATCCAGGCCCCAAGGAGGTAGAATGAACCGATTCTTGAAAGTGGTCGTGGGGGCTTGTGCCCTTCTCGCTGCAGCGACGGTCCCTGCGACCGTGCATGCAGTCTGCGACCCAATCCCATGCACCAGGATGGGCGACCTCAACGGTGACGGCGTTCACTCGGTCCAGGACGTCGTGCTCGTGGTCGGCACGGCATTCCGGGGCAACCCCAATGCGCGCTATGTCGGCGGCGATGACATGAACGGCGACGGCAATGTCACGGTCCAGGACGTCGTGGCCATCGTCAACATTGCGTTCCGCGGCGGCAGCGTGGCGGCAAACACCAAATGGCACATCAAGGATCTGACGGGACGTCTCGGGACCGGCAAGTGGTGGCTGGTCAATGATGACTCCCTCCAGTACCGCATCTTGGGAGTCTGGGAAATCGGCAACGACACGGTCGCCGGCGATCCGGATTATGTCGACGCCTGTGACAAGACCGACACGGTGATGATCTGCCCCGGAACGATCATCAAGGGCGATACCTCCCTGACCTCCCCCGCCTTCGTCATCGTCCGGCGGACCGGGTACATGCACGCGGTCGGCATCGCGAGTGCTCCCGTCGTGTTTACCAGCATGAAGACCCCTGGAGACCGCAGCAAGGGCGACTGGGGCGGCATGGTGATCAACGGTTGCGCGCCGAACAACAACTTCCCGACCTTCATCTACACGACCGAAGGCCCGCTCAAGGCCGGGTACGGTGGCGGCGGCGATGCCCATGACAATAGCGGTTGCTATGTCTACATGCGCATCGACTTCGGCGGCCGCGAGGTCACGCTCAACAACGAGCTCAATGGCATTACGGTCAATTCGGTCGGCGGCAGTCTCTACGCTCCCGGTCCGAACAAGGGCGCGCAGAGCATCGTCGATCAGGGAACGACCATGGAGTACATCCAGGTCAACCAGAATGCCGACGACGGTATCGAGTGGTTCGGCGGCACCGTGGACGTCAAGCACATGATCGTCTCCGGCATCGACGACGACGGCTACGACACCGACATCGGCTCGGTACCGCGGATGCAATTCGTCATCGTCTGGCAGGACAGCACCAAGAACACGTCTTCCAACCACAATGGTTTCGAGTGGGACAACCAGCCGGCGGCGGCGGGATTCGACTACCTGCCGCGCAATCATCCCGTGGTTTACAACGCCACATTGACCGGCCAGGGATGGGATTACACGGCGCAGCCGAACTACGGCGCTCACCTGCGTCGCGGTACCGCCGGCACGATCTACAACACGATCTGGACCCGCTTCCGTCGCGCTCTGGACATCGACGATTCCGCCTCGTTGGCGTTGGCGACGATCCCGGCGGGCGGACCAACCTTCCCCGGTTTCGCGGGTACCGATCTGTCGATCTGCTACACCTGCTGGTATGACATCAACGGTTGGGACGCCGATGCGAACGACAAGGCATCGAGCGGATACTACGACGAGACAGCCGCCAATCCGCCCAGTATGGAGGCGGCGATCAACAATCCCGGGGCTCCCTACTTCAACGACGTGGTGCTGAACGCCGGTCCGGCGGCGCTCCCGGACATCCTGACGGCCACCGGTCCCTTCGACGCGGGCTTCCCGGATTTCCGCCCGATCGTTCCGAACGTTATGCCTTGCGTGACCAACCCCGGACCGCTTCCTCCGGACGATGGCTTCTTCGAGCAGGTGACCTTCAAGGGTGCCGTCGAAGCCGGCGCGGTCGAGTGGTACAAGCCGTGGAGCGACTTCGCCCTGTTCTAGGTTGAGCAGTCAGTTGTTCGTGGTGTGGTTGGTAACTTGTACATCCATCGGCAGACACCGCCCCGGAACTTGGTCCGGGGCGGTCGTCTTTCTGGGATTGCCGTCTGACAAACGCTGAGCGATACTTGGCGATGATCGGTCAAGACAGCATGAGGACACGATATGGCACTGACCTACCCGCGCATCACTCGTGTCACAGCAGTTGACGTCCGGAGCCGCCACACCCGGCTGTTGTTGATCCTCGTCACCGCTGCCCTCTCTCTCTGGGGATGCGCGAAGAAGGACGCGGCGACAACCCCGCCGTTGCTGACGGAGACGTCGCCTTCGGTGGAAGCACTCTGCGAGCGGATCCTGCAGGCGCTGGCGGCATCGGACACGCTCACACTCCATCAGGTCTGTCTGACGCGCTACGAGCATGATTCCGTGCTGGTGCCGAACATGCCGATCGGGCAGGCCGATGTTTCCAAAGACCTGGATTTCGCATGGTACCTGTTGGTCATGGGACGCCAGAAGGGGATTCGCCGCGCCTTGTCGGATTATGGCGGTCAAATACTGGAGTTGGTACGAGTGCAATTCATGACTGCGCCCGAACAGTACGGGCCGCTCACCGTCCACCGCAAGATCTCAGTGACGGTCCGTGATGAGACCGGGCAGGAACTCCCTCTCGGCATCTTCGGCAGCGTCGTCGAGCACCACGGACAATTCAAGCTGGTGTCGATCGTCGACTGATGAATCGGCCTGATTCCGTTCCGTTGCCACGGTCCATCCAAAAGAGGAAGAGATGTCGATCCGTTGTGTTCCGTCGGGTCGAGACACCCGGCGCCACCGGCATGGGCACAAAGCAGGAAGGGCAGGTCGCCCGTGCGCGACCTGCCCCTCTCAGCGCTGCATGTTCGGATGACTGATCGAATCAGAGACTGTACGAGACCCCGAGCGAGTAACTACGCCCGAGTTCGTACTCCTCCGTCACCGGCGCCTTGTCGCCGCGCCCCTGGGTCACCCGGTACTTACTGCCGAGCAGGTTCTTGGCCGAGGCCTTCAGCCCAACGCCCCAGCCAATCGAACGGTTGAGCGTGAGATCGAGTTGATGCCGGGTGCGCTCGTAGTACGGCGGCTCGGTGAAGACGTCCAGAGCATCGAGACGGTCCCCAAAGGCGTTGTAGACAATGGCGCCGTTCATCTTGCCGTTCGGCGCGGTATAACCGGCCAGCAAGTTGACCGCATACGGCGACTGCCCCGTGAGCGGGCGATCGTACGCGTGACGCTCGTGGGCACCGCCCACTTCAACCACCACATTGGAGTGAATCAGAGACAGACTCCCGCCGAGAGTGATCGTCGACAGACGCGGAGACAGAAACTCAAGCGACCGACGCGCCTCGAATTCCACGCCGTAGTTCGAAGCACTGGCGGCGTTCGTGAATGACACATAGGGCTTCGAACGCGAGGGATCCACGTAGCGCTCGATCGGGTGATCAAACTCCTTCCGGAAGACGCTGACGGCCAGGACATCCCCCCCGCCGGGGAAGTACTCGCAACGCAGGTCGTAGTTGGTGATGTAGCACGTCTTCAGCGCCGGGTTTCCGGACGTCGCACGTCCCTGCGCGTAGTCTTGCCAGACGAATGGGGCCAACTCGCGATACTCCGGCCGGCCCAGTGTCCGACTCACGGCGCCCCGCAGATTCAGCTTTTCGGTCGCATGCCAGACGATGCCGGCCATCGGCAGCCAATCTCCGGTCCGCAGAGGATAGAGCCGCGAGGCACCGGTTCCCGATCCCTCATCCGCGCTGTACAACCGCATGTCCGAATTCTCATGGCGCGCGCCGCAAACGACCTGGAGTTCCCTCCAGAGGGGCCACTCGGCCATCAGATACCCCGCGGTGACATGCTGATTGACGTCGTAGTGATCGAGCACGTAGGTGCCGTCCGTCAGTTGATACTGGTTGCGTCCGGCGCCGATGTTGTCGGGTGTGAAGATCGCCTCGGCCAAACCCGCGGTGGGCGGCTGACCGCCGTAGTTCGAGAAACGGTACCGTCGGGCTTCCGAGTTTCGCGACTTGTTCTCGAACAGACCGCCCACTTTGAATTGCAGACCATTGGCCTTCACAGGAAAAGACCAGTCAAGACTGAATTGGGCGTCATTGTCGTCATGATCCATGTAGACGTTGACGCCGGACAGCCCCTTCATTTCCCAGCGACGCACCGTGTCCGGGCCCAGCTCCAGATTCGTATGGTATTCGTTCGTGAGCGTTCCCGGTTCCTCGCGACCGGCGTCGGACACGACACCCCGCCACTGGACTCGCGAATTGAAGAACCCCGGCAGATTGTGCTCACCGTTCAATTGCAGCGTGCTGATCTCGCGACTGACGTAGCGCATCCGTGTCTCTTCGACAATGATCTCCGGTCCGAAATCGGCGTGAAAGCCGCGGGCGTAACGTGCTTCGCTGTCGGCGATTCGTGTGTACATCACCCGGGCCGCGAGCTTGTGATGACTGCCCAGAAGGAGAGTCGCGGTACCCAATCCGCCGCGCGAGGCCGTCTTCACACCTTGGGAGACGTCGTACCTAAGCTGAGTCTGTCCGGCGGACAGCTCCTGCAACAGCGAGTTGACGTGCCGATAACTGGTGCGATCGGTGACCGATCCGGCCACACCCAGACTGACGTTGTCCGCCAGTGCCAATCTGTTACCGATTTCCAGGGAGAGAGAGGAGTTGTACGGCATCCCGCTCCGGGTCGTCGGCGTCCACTGCCGCAGTGCCAGTGCCTCGCCTGCCTGTTCGATGGAGGCGGATGTCTTTCCCCAGTCCGCGCTCATCAATTCGGGGAGCGGCTCGGTGCCGACATCGGCGTAGTTCAGCGCGCGCTTGCCCGTTGTTTCTGTGTTGTAAGAACCAGTGGACGAGAACTTCATGACAAGTTGGTCTGGTGATTCCGTGGTCTCCAGATCCACGGCCCCGCCGCTGAAATCACCGGGCTGATCGGGAGTAAACGTCTTGGTGGCGACCATGTCCTGAATCAAACCGCTCGGAAACATGTCCAGCGGGACCTCCCGCTTTTCCGGCTCCGGACTGGGGATCGTAGCACCGTTGAGACGGACCGTGGAATACCGCCCGCCCATCCCGCGGACAACGAGACTGCGACCATCCACCACGGTCACTCCCACGACGCGTCGCAGCGCCTCCCCGGCGTTACCGTCGTCGGTCTTGCGGATCATCTCCGCCGACATGCCGTCGGTGACATTGGCCGCGGCGCGACGACGTACCATGACCGCGGCTTCGGACGCGCGGGCCCGTTCCGCGGTGACGACGATCGGCGCGATTTCGGTCGCCGCCGCCGTCAACGCTGCATCCACCGTGATCACGTCCTGTGCTTTGACCTCCACGGCGCTGATCTGTTTCGACTGGTACCCGACGCTGGAGACCAATACGGTCTGAGCACCCGCGGGGGCATTGCGAATCCGGAATCGGCCGTCCAAATCCGTGGCCGCTCCAATGGTGGTTCCGGCGATCAGTACGCTCGCGCCGATCACCGGCTCGCCGCTGCGTCCATCCAACACAGTACCAGCGATCACGCCCGTGCTGTCCGCGGCGCGAACAAGCTGGCATGCCCAGAGCAAAGCGAGTGCGATCATCGCCGCCGCGATTCGGCGCCAAGGATAACGCCATGTGCGCACATGAGTTGGCGTCAATGCGTGGATTTCCATCCGATGCCCCTCCTGACAACGACCGTTCCGAGTGGATTCATGGGCAATGCAGCCTCGAGAATAGAGAACGCAACCATGCCGGCCCAATCTTAAGCTCCCATTTGCCGGGGGTAAAATCGGTGTAACCACAGAATTCGTTCGCTTCGTTGTCCTGATTCGCTACTCATCCCAGTCGCGCCCGCGGGGGCACTCGGGTTATGGAGCAGTTCTGCCAGAATCCTGGACCTGAAGGCCTCTGACCGCCGACCCGGGCGTTCCGGACGTCGACGATGCCAAGGCGCCTGGCCCGATTGAGTTCCTCATAGCCACCGGCAACACCCTCCCGCCCGTACACGCACGACGGGCCGCCGATTCCAGATCCGACCTCGCTCCGGCCGCCAGGGGCGGGCCCCTTACGGTTCGGGCCAGACTACCCCACACCGTCACTTGGCAAGAGACCAGCACCGGTCCACCTGCAGCCGACAGGAAACGACTGGAGGGGATATACTGAGACAATGACTATCCTGTACATGGACGCACAATATCTGTTCGCGCCCTCATCCTGGGGCACTCATCGCACGGCGAGCGTGTCCATTCTATTCTCTCTTGACAAGTTGCCGGAGTTTGTTCATTGATAGGGTGTATCGGATTCGCGCGCGGCGGGGTTCAAACCGGAAAGACCCGCGCCGACGGTCCCTCTTAGCGCGGATTGCTTACAGCATTGTAGAACCGCAGTCTCGACAATTTCAGAGAAGGGAACTCCGAGTGCCTTCGTCACTCGCGTGTGGAAGGAGTCACCAGATGCGGTCGCATCAAACCTCACTGGCGGGGGCTTCCGCCGCCCTGTTGCCGGTCAAGACTCGCAGGGTTGCCGATTCGGTGTTCCCTTCACGGTCCCTGGTCGGACCCGTGCTCTGGGCGTGCGGGCTCGTCGTCGCGGTCCTGTCCGGAAATGCCAATGCCGCCGATCCACTGCCCTCGCCGCTGTTTCAGAACAGTCTGACCCAGTCGATTGAGAAGTTCCACACGGAATCCGGGCTGGAACCGGGCAAATGGACACGTCCGGCGCTTGCCCAAACCGCGCCGAATTCCGGTAAGACGGCGCACGATATCGCGGCCCAGCCGATGAACCCTGCCGCGATGTTCGTGTCGGTCGAATCCAAGACCGTCCGGCGGGCGCGATGGGTGTCCCGATCCACGTCAGACTTCAGAACACCGTAGCTCTCAGCGCGGTGGTCGTCCCGCTGGAGATACGAACACTCACAGGTGGGGCGTACATCTCCAGTGTGAATCTGCAGTTCGCCGAGAGATTGGCAGCTCTGCCTTGGGCGGCGAAGATCGCCAATGTCTACTCCGAATCCGACGGGACCAACTGCCATGGCGGTATCCCCTGGGGATACGCGACTCCCACAGAGGGCGGGGAGAATAAGGACATTCCCGTGATCGCCTCACCCGAGGGCGTCCTCATGGTGTGGTTGGGCCTCACGGGGGGGCCATATCTCCCTCCTGGGGTGGACGGGTCCGGTTCCATCGTGTTGACCGTAGACGTCCTGGGTCTTCCGGGGCAATTCGAAATCGACACGACCTGTGTCGATCCGGCCAACCATTTGGTCGGCGTAGACGTCAACGTCAACCCCATCATTCCGGCGTTTGCCAAGAGCATCGTCACGGTCATTGACTACAACCGGTGCTTCTACCAGTTGAGTTGTGTCAACAGACACCCCGCCGACGTCGCCGCTCTGGGGCTATCACTCGGAGATCGACGTTGGTCAGGCATTTGCCCGCAGGGGCAGAGTTGTCCGCCGGGACCTCTCCAGAGTACGATCGCCGGGGAGCATGGGCCCGTCTGCATGGAATGGGACAATCCCGAGTGCAGAGACGGCAGTGAGCCCGCTATACCCGGCACCTTGGAAGCTTGCACCTGCCTCGATCTCCCGACCATGCCGGGTGCGCCGACTTGCGTGGGCACGGCGACCTGCACAGGCACTACGACGTGTGGCGGTACCACGACCTGTGACGCCACCGCCACCTGTCCGGGTTTTGCGACGTGTTCGGGGACATCGACGTGTGGCAGTGGCCCGACCTGTGCCGCTCAGTCGACCTGTCCCGGGTCCGCCACCTGCACCGGGACGGCGACTTGTGACTACGGTCCGACCTGCGATGGTCAGCCGACGTGCGCGGGCACGGCAAGTTGTGTCGGGACATCGACGTGCGGCAGTGGGCCGACCTGCGCCGATCAATCGACCTGTCCGGGGTTTGCCACGTGCGCGGGGTCGACGACGTGCTACAGCGCGCCGACTTGTCCGGGGCAGCAGACATGCTCGGGTACGAGCACTTGCACCGGTACATCCACTTGTGGCCCGACACTGACCTGCGCCTCGACGGAGACCTGCCCAGGGTCCACGACCTGCAGCGGCACGACAACTTGCCTGAGTGGTCCGACATGCGACGGGCAGGAGACATGCTCCGGTGCATCCACCTGCGAGGGATCACCAACCTGCGCCACGAGTGCGACTTGCAGCGGAGCGATGAGCTGTCCGGGTTCCGCGACTTGTAATGGAACTACCACTTGTGGGGCTGGGATCACTTGCATGGGTGTTGCCACATGCGAAGCGGCCGCCACCTGCCCGGGGGCGATCACGTGCGAATCGAGCAACACCTGTTCCTCAGTTCCGACCTGTCCGGGTGCGGCAACATGCGTGGGGACAACCACGTGTGCTTCGGGTACGACATGCGCCGACCAAACCACGTGTGTCGGCTATGCTACCTGCAGTGGTGTCACCTGCGATGCTACCCCCACTTGTCCTGTTTCAGCTCCAGTCGGACAGATTTAGCATCTAAAAGTTGATGGTTTGCGTCGGTTCTCCGGGCCAGATTAGGGGACGGAGGACGGATGTATGGACGAGGATCATGGGACGCCGCTGAG
>JBFMGX010000037.1 GCA_040752595.1 Candidatus Zixiibacteriota bacterium | reverse complement strand
ACTCAGCGGCGTCCCATGATCCTCGTCCATACATCCGTCCTCCGTCCCCTAATCTGGCCCGGAGAACCGACGCAAACCATCAACTTTTAGATGCTAAATCTGTCCGACTGGAGCTGAAACAGGACACCGATGCTACCGCCGAAGAGAATGCGCGTCAATAGCTTTCCGTCGATGGCCGTTGATACCACGGGCGGTGGCAAAGGGATCGTCTACTTGGTATGGGCCGACCGAAGATACGGGGATTCCACTGGCGACGGCGACTCAGACATCCTGTTCATCAAGTCCCAGACCGGCGGTGACACATGGGAAGACACCCTTAATCCGATTCGGATCAACAATGATACGCGCGGCAACGGCCGCGACCAATGGTTCCCTTGGATCACCGTGGCCCCCGACCAGAGTGTCTACGTTGTGTTTTACGATTGCCGGAATGATTCAAACAACCTGATGACTGAGGTGTGGGTTGCGCGGCACGCTTGGGGGGCGCCAGACAGTGTGTGGGAGAACTTCCGGGTGAGCGACGTTGCGTTTGAGCCGTGTATCATCACGGCTTACAATATGAACGGGCAGTTCACGGGGGACTATATCGGCATTGCGTCCGGTACGGACTACGTGTATCCCTCTTGGAATGACAATCGTGTCCGTCCGCCACAAGCGACGCGTGGAATCCATCAGGCCTACGTCGGCGTCATCCCCATCACTGGTACCAGCGGGACGATCGCGAGCAACAAGGAGTGGAATCTGACCACATTGCTGACCGGGAGCGTGACCATCAATCCCGGCGTTACAGTCACCGTGAAGCCGGGTACGAAAGTCCTGGCGGACACCGCTGGTCCACCGGTGTGCATCAACGTACAGGGCAATCTCGTGATCGAGGGGTCGGGCGCACGACCGACCTTCCTCAGCAAGGCGGAGACGCCGGGCGGTTGGTATGGCATTCGAGTGATGAGTGGCGGTTCTGTTGACTGGGGTGACGGCTGCACGATCATGGACGCCACGGTTGGGGTGACGGTAGATGATGGCGCGGACATGACCGAGATTTGCGGCGTGCGGGTAGAGAACACCTCGACCTGCGGCTTTCAGCTCAGCTATCTCAGCGACAGCATACGGCTCGTGAACGACACGGTCGTTGACGTTACGTCGGGCAAGGGCATACACATCATCGACTGCAATCCGGTGATTGACTCGTCCGTAATCATCGACTGCAGCTACGGCGTCTATGCGGTCGGTTCGGCGGGGAAAGTGCGGAACGTGACCATCGAAGGGCCGGGGACATGCGGCGTGTATCACGCCTCCGGTGGGGAGCAATTCGATACACTGCGCGTGACCGGCTGCAATGTGACAGGGTACTTCTCTGGGGCACATGTGTACGCTGCCGCCAGCGGGCATTGCCGGATCGACGACTGCGAGCTGATCTCCGACACGGTCGGATCGCGCTCCCTGTTTGGGATCTTCGCGGGTGATGGTGCTTGGGTGCGGGTGCGACGGACCACGATACACGAGTATGACAGCACCGGAGTGTACTCCGACAACAGCAATGCCGACCTCGGTGTAATGCCCGACACGGGATACAACTCCATCTGGACGAGCGCCTGCGCCGGTTCCTGCGACAGTTCCCGAGTGATTCACCACTTCTACGTCGATAACTGGGGAGAGGGGATGCTCGGCGGTGAAGGGTTGGATGGTGGAGGAGGCCCGCCCCCTCCGGAGCCGGTCGCGCTACCCGCCGAGGGCAACTGGTGGGGCGACGATTCACCTGATTCAGTATGGTTTGTAAGCACCGACTACGCTCCGTGGCTGGGATCTGAGCCATTGGGCAAACGGGTGGTTCTCGTGGCGGCAAGACCGCCATTCCCCCGATCGATCACGGTCAGCCAGAACTACCCGAATCCGTTCAACGCGGTGGCGACAATCGAGTTCTCGTTGCCGACGGCGCATCATGTGCAGATCAAGGTGTTCAACGTTTTGGGGCAGGTGGTCCGCGATCTTATCGACCGGGACTACCCCCCCGGAACTCATCAGGTGACCTGGGATGGCACCGACACACGCGGTGGCCACTTGGCTTCGGGACTCTACCTCTATCGCATTGCCGCCGGGGACATGGTCGAAACCAGGAAGATGGTCCTGCTGAAGTAGGCCGACATGCCGCTGGAAGAGCCCGCAGGGGGTGACTCCTGCGGGCTTCGCTTTGCCGGCGGGCTCCCAACTCTGGTCGCTGTTTCGGCTGGTCCCGGCGGCCGGTGTATGGTATAATGTCTGGCTGAGGGCAGACCAGTCATGAAGAGCCAGTTCATTCGACATGCCAGACGCTCCGCGGCAGCGTTCTCCCTTCTGTTCCCGGTGTTCCTGACGGGATGCGGCGGCGGGGAGCCACGCGTCGACACCAAGAAGTTCTCGGCCAACTGGGATTCTGCCGCCAGCGAACACTTTACAATACTGACTCCCCCCAATTCCCCCCGCAAGTTGCCGGCACTTCAGGCATTCAGCGAGGTCTGCGAAGATGTGCTTTCCCAGACCAGGCGAGTGATCGAACTGAAGGACCCGGGGCGGCTGTCCATCTACCTGTTCACGACGAACCAGGATTGCGAAGCGGCGACCGGCCACAGCGCCAGCTTCGTTGAGGGGAACAACATCTTCACCCGCTTGGGAGCACCGATCGGTGGTGTGATCGCGGAGGCCGCCTGCAATTCCATCGATCCGGGTGCCCGGTCTTTTCCCTTGGTGCGTAACGGGTTGCGCGTTCTGTTCGACCAGCGCGACCGCAACATCCACACGGACGCAGTTCGTCTACGCGCGGCTGGACGATTGCCCACAATGACTGATCTGCTTGGTGGCGGGGCGATCCAGGATGGCGAGGCTTATGACTACGCCAGCGGCTCTCTTGTGGCATTTCTGCTGGCCCGATATGGGCCGGACCAGTTCAAGATGCTCTGGAAGAGTGTCTTGGATCTGAAGCCCTCTCTGGAACGGATCTATGGCGGCACGATGCCCCAGATGGAAGAAGAATGGACGAAGTTCCTGGATCGTGAGGCCAAGCGCGCATAGCACTCTCCCCGACGCGTCTTGGCCGGGACCCGAACGACCACCGGGTAGTACCGGACTGGACGCTGCGGGCAAAGAAACTCCCTCTCCCGTGAGGTGCTCTATGCATAGACACATTCGGAGTGTTGGTCGCGCCGTCGTCGTAGCGGCGCTCTCACTGTGTACGTTCGCCTGTGGCAGTGACAAGGGGAACGGCACTCCAGTCGAACAGCCGTACAACAGGATTGCGTTCACGTTCTTCTCCGCCGGGCCGCTCGAATCTGACAATCTCGTATACCAGGTTTGGGCCCAGGCGGTGTCAGGCTCGTTGACGGCGCAGACGGGATCCACCGTTTCGCTTGGCCGGTTCCGTCTCCGCGTCGCCCAGCCGGGCGGAGATACGTTGATGTACACTGAAGGCGGGACGCTCATTGCCGGCAACACGCTGTCCGGGCTGCCGGTCGACCTCGGAGACTATGACTCTCTGTTCGTGACCATTGAGCCGTCCCCGGATACCGATACGCTCCCCTCGGGGTCCGTCTATCTGCGTGGCGATATTCCGATCAAACACGGAAACACCATCGGCTCTCTGAACTTCCCCGTGAGTCAGTTACTGAGCGTTCGCGACAGTCTCTCGCGCTTCATCTTCGCTACCCCCACCGACGAAGACCCGGACAATGAACTGTCCGGCGTGTGGTTTGTCGGTGTTGAACGTAGTCAGGGATTGCATGACTTGGTTGCCCTGCCCAGTGGTTGGATCTATGAAGGGTGGGCGTGGCATGGGATTGGTGCGCAGAGAATGGCATATTCGACTGGCCCGTTTGCCGATCCCGCCGCCAGCGATATGGACAGCTCCCATTCCGGCCCCCTGCCGGGCCTCGGATTCCCCGGGGAGGATTTTCTTGAGAATCCCCCTCCCGGGGCTCCGGCGTTCCCACTGTCCTTTGCCAGCGGTGATGGATTCGCCATCACGATCGAGCCGGTTCCTGATCCCGACCCATCCCGACCTTTCCCGTTCGCGATCTTCACGTCGTACGACGACCTCGTGCCGGGATCGTCGGACCTCAACTGGCTGGATGGTCATCCGGAAGCCGTTCCCGTTGCTCAGTCGCTGTTCATCCAGCAGGAGGAATAAACCCGCCAGCGGTGCTGTTACCACGGCATCGCGGCCTTGGTGATTCCACAGGAACGGCTCACTTCAGGAATGCGTCCCGCCGTCACCACGATGGCCGGGCAGTACCCCGATGGCGGCTTGCGGTCCCGCACGGAGGTGGACGGCACCAGGGTCGTGACGGCTCATGGTGACAGGGGAAGTCCGGCTACGGTGGCCCGATCACGATCTCGTTGTCTCGTTTTGTCATACGATCCGATTGCTGGTCCACGTTTTGTTTCCCGGCGGAAATATTCCCCGAGATCACCGGTAGAATCTCTTGGGGGAGGGTGGTGAGAAGGGGACCATCGAGGGCAAATGATGGCCGGCGCCGAGTCGACCCTCTGGCGGTCTGGCGTTGGGGCTTCGCCGTCTTTCTGCTGGTGTTGGGTGCCTGGCTGGTCTGGAAACAGCCCCAGATCGGAGGGGCGTCCGGCCGGACTCTCGGGTGGGTGGTGATCGGATATGCCGTCGTGCGGACCTTGTTGTCGCAGCTTGGCCGGATGGGGTGGGGACGCTCTGGCGTCAAGCATTCGCCCTCCGAACGAGAATCCACTTGACTCTGAGGCCGGCCTGGGAGAAAATAACTGTCTTATGTCGCGGTGCGGCTTGAGGATGATGACGGCTTCGACACAAGGACGGAGGATTCTCGCGGGTGTCATGCTCGCGGTCCTCGTCTGTGCCGCATCTCTGGTTTGGGCGGCCAAGGCCGATTTGACGCCGGTCCGGGCGGCTCTGGCAGCGGGCGACTATGACCAGGCCTTGGCGCTCCTGCAACCGTTGATGGCGGCCGGCGAATCCTCCGGTGAGGCGTTCTACCTGCTAGGGGCGGCCCAAGCAGGCAAGGGAAACTGGACGGAAGCGGAAGCGTCGATGAATCAGGCCCGGGAGAAGAAGTATCAGGAGCCGGAAGTCTTCACGGCACTGGCGCGGGCGCTGATCAAGCTCGACCGACCGGCGGACGTCGACCCTCTCCTGGCCAAGGTCCTGTCGAAAACCAAAGACCCCAAGCAAGCGGCTGTCTACAAACACATGCTCGGCCAGGCCGCCTTGGCGATGGACAGCTTTTCCAAGGCGCAGGAGTGGCTCTTGGGGGCGCGCTTCGACGATGAAGACAATGTCGAGTATCGGGTGGCGCTGGGGGACGCGTATTTCCGCGGGCAGGTCTACCCGTTGGCCGCCAGTGAGTACGAGGCGGTCTTGGCGAGGGATTCCAGCCGTCTTGATGTCATGTACCGTCTGGCCGACACCTATTATCAACTGCGGCGATTGAACGATGCCAAGCCGCTTCTGATCACCCTGTTGGAACGGGATTCCACCTATCACGAAGCGTACTTCAAGCTGGCCAACATCTACATGATTGCCGCGCAGAGCCGCCCCGGTCCCGAGGCGCAGAGCTTCTACAAGGCGGCACTGTCGCTCTACCGCAAAGTGCGCGTCGTCGACCCGAACGCCGATCCGGTGCTGGTGGCCAAGAACATCGCCACGGTGTACTACCTCTTGAATGCCCATGATTCGGCGATCGTGGAATTGCAGCGCGCGATCCAGACCGGTGCCAGGGATCCGGAGCTCAACTTCTTCCTGGGCCGGTCCAACATGCTCCTGGGGCACTACCAGGAGGCGATAGCTGCTTTCGATGCCTATCGACAGGCGCGTGAGAGCGCCGATCCGCCCCAGCCGTGGACCGCGTCCGACGCCGAGTTGTTCTGGCGGACCGCCGTCTGCATGGAGGCGTTGAAGGACTCGACGCTGCTTCCCCAAATCGTCGACAACTACCGTCGCGCCGCCGAGCTGGACCCCAACGATGATCGCTCAATCGGTGGCCTGGCTTTGTCGCTGCACAAACTGGGCCGGTACGCGGAAGCCGCCGTCGAATTCGAGAAGCTGGTCGTGCGGCATACCGATGACGCACGCACGTTGTTCAATGCGGCTTTGCCCTATCTGCAATCGGACAACAACGAGAAGGCGGTGGAGTATCTCCTGCGCTCGGCGGCCAGCGACACGACTGCCGATGCCTCGTTCCGCCTGAAGGCGTACAAGCTGGTTGGCCCGCGGCTGATCAAGATGCAGCGCGTCGCCGACGCGCAGACGGCCTATAAGTGGCTGATGGAGCGGGAACCCGGTGTCTGCGATCACGTGCAGTGGTCCGGGTTTACGTACTTCGCCCAGAAGAACTACCCGGCGGCCGTACCGGTTTTGCGCCGGGCGCTGAAGTGCTTTGAGGCGACAGGGGAGAATCCCTGCCGTGCCAACGAGCTGCGCTGGTGGCTGGCGTACGCCCTCTACGAAACAGGGGAGAAGGACGAATCCTACAAGCTGCTGGAGAAGGTGGTCCAGTGCGATCCCAAGAACAACGACGCCAAGAATCTCAGAGACCGGATTGACGAGGAGATCGTCGAGAAGAAGTGAGGGCCGCCGCGCGTCAGTGTACGCGGGCGAACCGACGGAGTGATCATGACCAACACAGCCCCGCCAGCAAATACTCCAGGAGGCGAGCCGGCCGAGCGCTATCGCTACATCGGGTTTGAAGTCTTCCCGAAACATGCGCCGCGTTTCTGGAAGTCCGATGCCGAAGCCAAACAGTACCTGGACCGTGTCAAGGTGGGGGGCGGTGAGTCGCTGCTCAACCGCGATTTCTCCCTCCTGCAACAGGAGGCGATGTCCCGGATCGACCGGATCATCCTCACGGTGACTGCTGTTCTCCTCGTGGCGACGGTCGTGATGCCTTGGGTCGGGTATGAGACCGCCGGCAAGGCCGAGATATCGATGTCTTGGGTCAGCGCTTTGGGCACAATGTTTGGTGGGCTGGGTACAGCGTTCGGCGGCGGTTTGTGGGTCGGCTTGTCAGCCCTGCTGGTGCTGGTGCTGATGTTGGGAAGCCCGATTCTGGGTGTTTGGATCCTAATGTCCGTGTGGGGAAAGGCGCCCTCGGCGGAGGCCTATCAGGCACGCCTGCGGCGGCCGTTGTCGTACGGTCATTTTCTCTGGGGTGCCGGCGTCCTGGTCGTCATACTCTCCTTCGCCGGCGGGAGCATTCCCGGATACCAGGACTGGGGGCTGATCGACCCCGGCGAGAAGTATGGGATTGCGGCGCTCATGACCATCACATCGTTCGGCCCTTGGGTGGCCATGGCGATGGGTTTGGTGGCGGGCGTCAAGTCGGGGGATCTGTAAAAGTAATCTGCGGGCGGAAGATCGAATCGGGAGACAACCGGGGTCCGGCAGCCGGGCGAATGCCCGTCGGTCGTGACCGGATGATTCCATAAAGGAGGAACGAGTGAAGCAGGGTCTGTTCGTGACCATCGTGCTCGTGGTGTCCTTGGCCACGGGGATCATCATCTGGACGCAACTCCCCGCCTACCTGCGGGAGGGCGGTCCCCTCGTCGCGCTGCTGATCGCGCTGGCCGTCATGCTGGTGGCGTTCATTCTGGAGCGGCTGCTGACGTTGCGCAAGGCGCGCGGCAATACCTCCATTCAGGCATTCTTCAAGAGGGTCGTCGACTCGCTCAAGACCGAAGACTACAAGAGCGCGTTGGCCGCCTGCGACAAGCAGCGCGGGTCGTGCGCCAATGTGCTGCGGGCGGGGGTCGAGCGCTACACGCAGGTGAAGGACGACCGGACTCTGAACACCGACAAGCGCATCGAGGAGACACAGCGGGCCATCGAAGAAGCCAACGCCCTCGAGGTGCCGCTGTTGGAGCGCAACCTGATCGCCTTGTCCACGATCGCTTCCATCGCCACGATGGTCGGACTGCTGGGAACGACCATCGGTATGATCCGGGCCTTCAAGGCGACCGGCCACGCCGCCGGCGGCGTCATCGACGCCACCCAGTTGGCGACCGGTATCTCGGAGGCGCTGGTCAACACCGCCGGCGGCCTCTTCAATGCCATCGTCGGCATCGTCGCCTACAACTTCTTTGTCAACAAGGTCGACAGCTTCAACTACACGATTGATGAGGCCTCTTATGAGGTCGTGCAACTGCTCAAGTCGCGCGAAGCGCGGTCCACAGGGGCCTGAGCCATGCTGAAGAAAGGGAAACGACGGGTCGCGATCCGCATCGACATGACGCCGATGGTGGATATCGCCTTCTTGCTCCTCATCTTCTACATGGCAACGACCCAGTTCAAACCGCCGGAGCAGAAGTCGGTTATTCTGCCGATGTCGACGTCGCAGCGCGATCTGCCGACGAAGAACTTCATCACCATCACGGTGACCAAGGAGGACTCGGTCTACCTCGACTACATCATTCGCGCCAAACGGTTCGATCCCCAAGTCGGGGACTCGATCGAGATTCCCGTGCGCGAGTACACCGAGTCGACGCCGGGTGACGTGGGCGGCGAGATCCAGAGGATGCGCGCCAAGGCCCTGCAACAGGGAATCCGTGATCTGTATCTGGTGATGAAGGCCGATCGGGACGCCTCCTTCGGCGTGGTCGAGAAGATCATGGACTCGATGCAGGAGCAGAACCTCACCAGTTTCCAGGTCGTGACGGATCTCGATCAGACGCTGTCGCGAACGGGGGGCTGAACGCGGGCGTGGGAACCGCGCGCGTTGGGGCGGGTTGAATACAGTGGGACGAGAGCTTCAGAATGCGCAGCGCCGCCTGACGGCGGGAAAGGCACACAGCCATGGGCGCGGTTGATGTAGGCGAACCCAAAGCGGCAGGGAAGAAGAAGGGCTTGCGTCGTCCGAAGCGGCGGCTGGGTATCCGCATCGACATGACGCCGATGGTCGACATCGCCTTCCTGCTTCTGATTTTCTACATGGTGGCGACGATCTTTGCCCAGCCGCAGGCGATGGAGATCAACCTGCCGCCCTCCAAGGAAGAGACCAAGGCCAAGGAGTCGCGCGTCCTGACCCTGCGCGTCGACGCCAAGGACCGGATCTTCTGGAATATCGCCAAGGAAACGCCGCAGCCAGTCGAATTGTCGGCCCTGCCCAAGCTGCTGGAGGACAAGGTCCGGGAGATTCCCGAGGTCGTCACGCTCGTCAAGATCAACAAGGGGGCCCGGTACTCCCGCATGGTCCAGATTCTCGACCGCATCGAAATCGTCGAATATCGTTTCAAAGAGGCCCAGAAGGCCGCCAAGGCACGCGGGCAGCTGCCCGCCGATGAACCGGAGTTTTCCTATCGGTTTTCGCTGGCTCCCTGGACCCGGCTGGACACCAAGACGATCGCCGCCGCCACCGGGGAGTCCGAAGCCACAGAGGAGGGGACGACGCCATGAGCAGTCCGACGTCAACCGTCGCCCCGACCTGGTACGGGGCGTATGAGCTCAAGAAGAGCTACCAGAAGAACATGCTTCTCGGGGTCCTGATCGCGGCCGCGATCCACTTGGTCATCATCGGAGGGATGCTGTTCTATCAGTACCTCAAATCGCGCGGCGAGGACTTTTCCAGCGCTAGGGTCGTCGTCATCAAATCCCTGTCGGATATCGCCCCGCCGCCGTCGATGACCGCGGCCAAGCCGCAGGTCAATGTGGCCGAGCCGAACATCGCGCCGCCGTCCATCGGTATCCCCACTCCCGTCGCCGACGAGGAAGTCCAGGACAACGTGCGTTTCGCCACACGGGATGAAATGGCGGAGATTGCGGCGCCCATTGTCCAAGCTTCCCCGACAGGTGGCGGTTCCGATTCTGTTGTCGTTGACATCCCCTTGGAGGAGTATTTCCCGACTCCGGATGAGTTCGTCGCCGTGCAGGAGCAGCCGGTCCGCATCAAGGAGGAGTCGCCGGTCTACCCACAGGTCGCCGAACTCACCGGCAAGGAGGCCACCGTCTGGGTGATGGCGCTGGTCGACAAGGAAGGCAAGGTGAGGGAAGCGAGGGTCGCCAAGTCATCCGGGAGCAACGTGGGATTCGATGAGGCGGCGGTCGAAGCGGCCTACAAGTGCGCCTACAAACCGGCGATCCAAAACGGCCGTCCCGTGGCGATCTGGGTCACCTACAAAGTCGACTTCAAGTTGAAGAACCGGCGTTGAGCGATCGTGGCTGTGATTGTCAGGAACCCCCGACCTTGTCGGGGGTTTTCTGTTTTGTGTCGTGCAACTCCGACCTCTTGGATGCGATTCTCGTAGCGCGGGAGCCCTGTGCTCCTGCGGCCGTCCTGATCCTGACCGGGTTGTCAGGAGCGCAGGGCTCCTGACCTACGCATGGGTTCGCCGCGTCGCCCGTGAACGCAAGCCGGACTGCAACGGTTGACTTTCGACCGGCGGCGGCGGTTATTTGAGGTTCTTGGGGGCGTGTCGACGATGGAACACGGAGATCTGGTTACATGACTGATCGCAGATTGGACAGTATCCTCGCCGCCGTCGGGGGAACTCCCATGGTCCCCCTGCGGCGGATCGGGGCCGCCCTCCTTGTGCCGCTCTGGGCCAAGGTGGAGTTCACCAATCCCGGCGGTTCGATCAAGGACCGCATGGCGATCTACATCATAGACAAGGCAGAGAAAGAGGGGTTGCTGAAGCCGGGTGGAACCATCGTGGAAAACACGTCCGGGAACACCGGCGTCGGCGTGGCGATGGTCGCCGCCGTGCGTGGGTACAAAGCGGTCTTCACCATGCCCGACAAGATGTCGACTGAGAAGGTCAATCTCCTGAAGGCCTTCGGCGCCCGTGTGGTCATCACGCCGACCAATGTCCCCGCCGATTCTCCGGAGTCGTACTACGAGACCGCCAAGCGCATTGCCCGCGAAACACCCGGGGCATTCTACCTGAACCAATATCACAATCCGGATAATATAGAATCCCACTATGCCACGACCGGGCCGGAGATCTGGGATCAAACGGAAGGCTTGATCGACTGCCTCATCGCCGGCATAGGCACCGGCGGCACATTATCGGGGGCGGGTCGATTCCTCAAAGAGAAGAACCCCAGGATCACGATCGTGGCCGTCGATCCCGAGGGCTCGTTGTTCTACGGCTGGTTCAAGGACCGCACGCTCGGCGAGCCCAAAGTCTACAAGGTCGAAGGGATCGGCGAGGACATGCTCACCGGGGCGATGGACTTCTCCGTCGTGGACGACATGGTGCAGGTCAACGACCGGGAGTGCTTTCTCATGGCCCGTCGGCTCACGACGGAGGAGGGACTCTTCGCCGGCGGATCATCGGGAGGCGCGGTCGCCGGCGCCCTCAAGTACCTGAAAGATCATCCGGAGTTTCGTTGCCCGGTGACGATCCTCCCCGACTCGGGCTCGCGCTATCTCTCCAAGATCTACTCCGATGAGTGGATGCGCGACAACGGCTTTCTCGATGAGCAGCCCAAGCTCGGCACCGTGCGCGACCTGTTGGCCGGACGACCGGCCGTTGTGGTGACTGCCGATGCTGCTGAGCCGGTGTTCAGAGTCGTCGAGAAGCTGAAGGCGCACGACATTTCGCAGTTGCCGGTCTTGGACAACGGTACGTTGGTCGGCGTGATCACCGAAGCCGACCTGCTAAAGCACATGATGTCGGGCGGACATCGGGTTGCCGAACCAGTGGCACAGGTTCCCCGGCACCCGGTACGGACCGTCACCCCGGATACCTCGTTGGGGGACGTCGCGGAGGTGTTCTCTTCCGGCAGGCACGAGATGGTCGTTGTCCTGGAGGCCGCCGCGATCCGCGGTGTTGTCACCCGGATCGATCTGTTGGATTACCTGGCAAGGACGTTCAAGTCATAGACTGTCCAACCGGATGAGCACACGGGACAATGCCTTCACCCCAAGCCCTTCGAACGGCAGAGTGGCAGTGACAACCTCTCCCTCCGTCGGATGAGGGAACGGTCACTCAGGATATCTGAATCACGTGTCTACTTGCGATAGTGACTAACTGAGGTACCCCATGCGTTTCGAGACACTTGCCATCCACGCCGGGCAGGCACCGGAGCCGCAGACCGGCGCGATCGTCGTGCCGATCTTCCAGACCGCCACTTATGCGCAGCGCGCCATCGGTGATCATAAAGGGTACGAATACTCCCGAACACATAACCCCACGCGCAAGGCGTTGGAGGACTGCCTCGCCGCGTTGGAGGGTGCGCGGTACGGTCTGGCGTTTGCCTCCGGTATGGCGGCGGTCTCAACGACGATGTCGCTGTTGCAGAAGGGCGACCACGTGGTCTCCGGCGACGATGTTTACGGCGGCACGTATCGGGTCTTCGAGAAGATCTTCCGACCGTGGGGTCTCGACTTCACCTTTGTGGACACCACCGATCTGGATCAGGTGAGGCGGGCGATCAAACCAACGACGCGTATGCTGTGGTTGGAGACACCCTCCAATCCACTGCTAAAGGTCACTGATCTGCGCGCGGCCGCGGCTTTGGCACGAGAGCATCGCCTGATGCTGGTCGTCGACAACACCTTCGCGTCACCCTACTTTCAGCGCCCCCTTGAGCTCGGAGCCGATCTTGTCGTCCACTCCACAACAAAATTCCTCGGCGGACATTCCGACGTCGTCGGCGGTGCGGCGGTGACCGCTGATGACCACATCTTCGAGCGATTGTCGTTCGCACAGAACGCCATCGGTGCCATCCCCGGCCCGATGGACTGCTGGATCGTGCTGCGGGGATTGAAGACGCTCGGAGTGCGGATGCGGGCACACGAGGCCAATGCCATGGCGTTGGCTCGCTTCCTGGCGGAACACCGCCGCGTCAAACGCGTTCTCTATCCTGGGTTGCCGGAGGATCCGCACCATCAGCGGGCGAAGGCGCAAATGACCGGATTCGGCTCGCTCATCTCCTTTCATCTCGATGGCGGCGAGACCGAGGCGCGCAAGGTCTGCGCATCGACCAGAATCTTCTCACTGGCCGAGTCGCTGGGTGGGGTGGAGTCGCTCATTGAACACCCGGCACTGATGACCCACGCCTCGATTCCACGCGACATTCGGGAATCACGTGGGATCGGAGACGATCTGATCCGTCTGTCGGTCGGCATCGAGCACATTGATGATCTGCGCGATGATCTCAACGCGGCCCTGGCATCCTATTGAACCATGCGAATAGACCGATGAGATTACACGTGTTTGGAATGTAGGGGCGCATCGCGATGCGCCCGTTTGGCTGCAATCGGCCCGTTTAACACATGTATCGCCCGCTGAAACGAGGGGAGAACGAAATGAAGAAGACGAATTACGGTTACTCAGCAAAGACCGGCCTGGCCTACGATGCGGCCATCGCGAAAGTCACGGGTGAACTGCAGAAGGAAGGGTTCGGCATTCTGACCGAGATCGACGTCAAAGCCACGATGAAGAAGAAGCTCGACCTCGATTTCCGCCGCTATGTCATTCTCGGGGCCTGCA
>JBFMGX010000036.1 GCA_040752595.1 Candidatus Zixiibacteriota bacterium | reverse complement strand
GAGAAGGCCCCCCCTCTAACTCCCCCGTCCACGGGGGGAGAACCATGCTCCCTCCCCGTTGACGGGGAGGGCCGGGGTGGGGGACAAGCCGATGCACGAGAGACCGCGCCTGATCCCCGTCCAAGACCTCGCCCCAGGTGGTTTCGTCTGCACCGCCGCTGGCACGGCCGCGACCGTCGCTCGCGTGACGAAGCGACGCTACCAGGGTCCTGTCATCGGTCTTCGCCACACTCTCTCTCCGACCACGCTCTGGCTTACGCCAGACCATCAGGTTCTCTGCCGTCCGGCGCCACGGACAATGGGCGGCCAGATGGATTGGAGCGGCTCGCCGTTGTCCAGTCTGGAGAGACGTCAACGACTCCGTCGCGAGATGACGCCGCCCGAACGGATTCTCTGGAAGCGCCTGCGTAGTGAGCAACTCGGTGTCAAGTTCCGGCGGCAGCATTCGGTCGGTCCGTACATCGCCGATTTCTACAGCCGTGCGGCGAACCTTGTGGTCGAAGTTGATGGCGCAGCCGTGCATTCCGGGGTTGGTCAGCAGGGGTACGATCGTGCCCGTGATGAATTCATGCGCGCCATCGGCTTGACGGTGATACGATTCAGTGCGTCACAAGTCGTCACTGATGCCAATGCCGTCGCCGAGGCGATCCGTGCAGCGTGCACTTGTCCGCCGGTCGCGCCGGATCAGATGCAGTGGATCAAAGCGGCGGATGTCCGTGAAGGCGATGTCGTACTATTCGGGATTGACCGAACAGCAGTGGTTCTGAGTGTTGTGGAGTCGAAGCAGGTCGAAGCCGAAGTGTCTGAAGTTGTGGTTGAGAATCGCGATTCACTGTCGACGGAAGTGTGCGCGGTGCAGGCGGGTGTTGAGCCGAAGCACCCCGGAAGAGTGTGAGGTCAGGCCATGGCGAATCCAGAGCATGTAAGGATTGTGAAGCAGGGGGAGGAGGCGATTGAGAAGTGGAAAAGACAAAACCCCGACGTGCTGTTCGATCTATCCGGTGCAGAGCTGTCCGGAATCCAAATTGCCGACTTGGGTTCCTGCCCGGCGTTTGTCAAAGCTGACCTCCGAAATGCAGTGCTGCGTGACGTCTTCTTGGGAACCACGTACATGACCGGGGCAGATCTACGCGGGGCATCTCTCGACTACGCCCGCGTCTATGATTGTGCTCTAGACCGTGCCAATCTTCGAGGTGCCCACTTGGGTGGTGCCCGCTTCGAGTACGCGGACTTCGTCGACTCCGATTTGAGTGAGAGTGATTGTCACTCAACGACCTTCATACACCTGCTTCATCTCATTCAATGACGCAGACGATACCTTCAGCGAACGGCTGTACGATGACCTCCAGGCCAAAGGCGTACGCTGCTGGCGGTGGAAGGAAGATGCGCCGTGGGGCAAGACGTTGATGCGGTCCGTGGACGAAGCGATTCGGCTCTACGATAAGCTGATCGTCATTTGCAGCGAGCATTCGCTGAAGGCGGAGCCGGTTGTTCGTGAGATCGAGCGGGCGTTGCAGAAGGAGCAGAGAGAGAACAAGGAAGTCCTCTTCCCCATTCGCGTAGACGATGCAGTCTTCTCGTGGAAACATGAGCTTCAAGCCGATGTTGCCCGAAAGTACATCGGTGATTTCACTCACTGGCACGAACCCAAAGCCTACACGAAGGCACTCGAACGCCTAATCCGCGATCTGCGGACTGTGACGATTCCGAGTCCGGCGTGACACTTCAGCCGATCACGCCGAGTTTCTTGCCGACTTTGGCGAAGGTGTCGAGCACGAACTCGAGCTGCTCGTCGGTGTGGGTGGCGGTGTAGGAGGTGCGGATCAGGGCCTGGCCCTTGGGAACGGCGGGGGAGACGATCGGATTGGCGAAGATGCCGCGGTCGGTGAGTTCCTTCCAGAATTGGAAGGTGAGGACATCCTCGCCGATGAGGATCGGAATGATCGGTGTCTGGGTGACGCCGATGTCGAAGCCGAGGTCTTTGAACCCGCGGTGCATGTAGTGGGTGATTTCCCAAAGCCGCGCACGCCGTTCCGGCTCGTTCTCGATGATGTCGAGCGCCGCCAGGCAGGCCGCCACCGACGCCGGCGGCATCGAGGCCGAGAAGATCAACTCGCGCGAGAAATGCTGGACATAGTGCAGCACATCCTCATCGCCGACGATGAACCCGCCGAGTGAGGCGAACGACTTCGAGAAGGTCCCCATCGTGATGTCGGTCTGATCGATCAGATCGAAATGCTCGGCGGTGCCGCGCCCGCCGGGGCCGAGAACGCCGATCGAGTGGGCGTCATCGACCATCACCCGGGCACTGCTTTGACGCGCCAGCCGAATGATCTCCGGCAGGTTCGAGATATCCCCTTCCATTGAGAAGACGCCGTCCACGACGACCAGCCGCCCGCCGCCGTTGCTTGTGGTCGACAGCGCCCGGTCCAAGTCGGCCATATCGTTGTGGGCGAACTTGATCGTGCGGCCGAATGACAACCGGCAGCCGTCGACGATGGAGGCATGGTTGGACCGGTCGGCAAAGATCGTATCGTTGCGCCCGACCAACGCCGAGATTGTGCCGAGATTGGTCTGAAACCCGGTCGAGAAGACGAGCGCGGCCGGTCGTTTCATGAACCGGGCGAGCCGGTTCTCCAGTTCGACATGCAGATCGAGCGTGCCGTTGAGGAAGCGCGACCCGGTGCAACCGGAGCCATAGCGGTGGGTTGCCTCGGCGGCGGCTTCGACCACCTTCGGATGATTGGTCAACCCGAGATAGTTGTTCGAGCCGATCATCAGCAATTGCTGGCCGCCGACGGTCACGACGGTGCCGGGAGCCGAGGTGATGACGCGGAAATAGGGGTAGATCCCCATCGCCATGAATTCCCGCGCGGCGGTGAATTCACGGCACTTGGCAAAAAGGTCGGCGGGAGAGACCTGGGTTTCGGTCTTCAACGTTGCCAAAGGGCGTATCCGTCTGTTGATTGCGGCCGCTATCGCTGCTCCGGTCGGCGGGCGCCGGCCCAGCCGCGCCCAACATCAGAATTTGGACCCATTCCACTCGGAAAGCAGTCCGGTCGAAAGAACCTCTGCCGCGCAATCGAGTCAAGCCCTTTTCCCGATTCCTTCCCATGAACACGGTCCCGCCGGCACAGAAGTCCTCACGCGTCGTCTTCTTGACGGGGGCCAATGGATTCGTGGGATCGCACTTGGCGGCGGCGCTGTTGGCACAGGGGCATCGCGTGCGAGCGCTGGTGCGTCGGAATGCCGATCGGAGCCGTGTCCGAGACTTGGACATCGCGTGGATCGAGGGCGATCTGAATGATCACGCCGCTTTGCGGCGTGGATGCGAAGGTGCTTCCTGGGTGATTCACTGCGCTGGGCGGGTGAAAGCGCCCGATCCCGAATCGTACATGCATGCCAATTGCACGGGGACGGCCAACCTCCTTGAGGCAGTGCGCGAAAGCAGCCCGAAGCTGGAGCGCTTCGTCTATGTCTCCTCATTGGCTGCAGGCGGACCGGCGCGCGATGGCCGACCGCGCACGGAAGACGATCCGGATGCACCGCTGACGCCATATGGAAAAAGCAAGCTGGCCGGCGAGCAGAAGGTGATGGAAACCGCCGGTGAATTGCCCGTCGTGTCGGTCCGACCGCCGGCGGTATATGGTCCCGGAGACACGGAGGTGCTGGGATTCTTCCAGGCGGTGCGCTGGCATATCAAGCCGCAGTTCGGTCGGCGCATGCAGCGGGTCTCGCTCGTCCACGTCGGCGATCTGGTGCGGGGAATTCTCCTGGCGTGTGAGTCACCGGAGTCCGTGGGCCACACATTCTATATCGCCGAGGACCGTCACTACACGTTGGCGGAGCTGGAGGACATGATCCAGGCGGGACTGGGGACATGGGCGTTGCGGGTGCGCATACCTCGCAGCGTGCTCTTGCCGATCGCCTGGTGTGCCCGGTGGGCCGGGACGATCGCCGGTTTCACGCCGAGACTGAATCCTGATAAGGCGCGTGACTTTCTCGTGACGGACTGGACGTGCTCCACCGCGAAGGCCAATCGGATTTTGAGATACCGATCGCAGATTCCATTCGAGCGCGGCGCCCGCGAGACGGCGGCGTGGTACCGCACGAACGGGTGGCTCTGAGGGGTTTGCTGGGAAGGATTGACCGATGTCATTCCGGGTCCCGCCGCTCTTGGGCGGGCGGGGAATCTGTGGTCCCCCGACAGGAACAACAGCAGATCCCTCAAGTCGTTCGGGATGACGGACGTAGGCAGATGATCACGTCCAGGTGTTGCAACACCGACTTCTCGGTAGGATGAGACAATGTCCGACGGCTTCCTCCACGGTATCTGGGTCATCCTCCCTCCATGGATTTGGGCGGTCGTCATCACCGCTCTGGGGCGATGGGGTGAGGGGCGCCTGTCACGTCTTCTCTCTCGTGATCGGGTGCCGATTGCCGATGCGCCCGGCAACCCGTGGTGGAGTGTGTTGATCACGAACCTCGTGTTTCTGTCGCTTCTGCCGACACTGGTCTTGTCGTTCTTTCAGTTCATGCTGCCCTTCGAGGGAGCCCGTGCCGGGCTGGCGGTCGGGATCGCGGCGTTCGTGTTCGGGATTGCACCGGTGCGGTTGATCGACCGCATTGAGATCGGCTGGGATCGGACGGCGTGGCGCCTGCTGGTGGATCTGCTGCGGGTCGGCGGGGCGCTGATGCTGGTCGGATGGCTGGTGGCGCCGTGAGGGGAGCGGTGTCGAATTCCGGTCCCCTCACCCTACCCTCTCCCCAGAGGGGAGAGGGGAAGAACGCGCCCCCCTCCCTCATCAGGGTGAGGGTTGGGGTGAGGGTGATACCGGAGCCATCATTCCATCCATTCAAAGGGATAGTGAGTCAGGTGCTCCGTGCCTTGCCACAAGCCGCTGACGACGATACCGTTCCGGCCAGCAAACGGCGCAAGTGAAGCATGCCATCGGCTATCCCCGATTCCACTGTGCGCTCCTGGCGTCGCGAGTTTGAGATCACCCGCGGCGTCACGTTCCTGAACCACGCCTCTTTCGGGCCGGTGCCGCGTAGGGGACGTCAGGCAGTGGAGCGGCTCCTCCATCGGCAGGGGTGCATTCCCCGCGACCCCAACGTTGACGACGAGACCTTTGCCACTGTGGCGGCCGCCAAGAGAGGCTTCGCGCGGCTTGTCGGTGAGCAAACCGCACGGGTGTCGTTTGCGCCCAATGCCTCGTATGGGCTCAACGCCGTCCTGTGGGGTACCAGACTGAAGCGCGGGGAACGCATACTGGTTCCGGAGAGTGAATTCCCCGCGGTCGTATATACCGTGCGTCATCTGGCCGAGCGATTGGACCTCACAGTCGTTCCGATTCCCTGCCCGGACGGGTACTTCACGGCAGGGGCGTTGCGGCGGCAACTGCGACGGAAGTCGGCGATCCTGGCCTGTTCCTGGGTGCAGTACTTCAATGGGTACCGCTATGATCTGAGGGAGCTCACTGGACTCTGCCATGCGCACGGGTGCCTGGTTCTCGTCGATGGGACGCAGGGGATCGGCGCGATTCCGATGCACATGCGCCGTGACGGATTCGATGCTGTTGTCTGCGGCGCACAGAAGTGGCTATTCGGTCAGACCGGTGCCGGGTTCTTTGCCATCGCTCCCGATCCGGTGCGCCGAGTCGAGCCGCTCTACTCCGGATGGTTGGCGTACGATTGGGGATATCGGTTCGAGGATCTGCAGCACTGGGACCGGCCCGCATACGACGATGGACGCCAATGGGAGGTCGGCACCTATCCCTTCTATTCGGTGCGTCTGGCCGAGGCCGGTGTGGCGCTGATCAACCGCTGCGGGATCGAGAATGTGTGGCGGCACCTCCAGGATTTGATCGGGCGGTTGGCCGAGGGGCTGTCCGGGACCCGTTACGAGGCAAGGCGGTTCCCCGAGCCGATTCATCGCTCCGCCATCGTGGCGGTCGGCGGTCCACAGACGGCGGGACTGTACCGGCACTTGTGGGGGCGCCGGATTTATGTTTCCCTGCGCGAGGGGAACATCCGCGTGTCACCACACCTATACAACACGAGGGCGGAGATCGACAGACTCGTGGAGGAGATCCGACGATACGATCGCGCGCGATAGGTCCGGGGCGGACTGCGTCGGTGGTCTGTGGCGCCGTGACATGTCTGGTCTTCTCGGTGTGGACGCATCACGCTCTGGCCGATCCTGATCCCCGCTACCGGCCCGGGGATTGGCGGGGCTACACCACGGTGCGCTATGTCACGTCGGTGGCCTTCACACCCGACTGGCTCTACTTCGGTACCCGCGGCGGCATCGCCCGCTACGATCGCAACCTCGACCGCTGGGTGGTGCCGTTTACGATCTCAGAGGGACTTCCCGCCAACGCCGTTGTCCGCTTGGCCTATGATCCGCTCACGGATGAATTGTACGCCGAGACCACGCGCGGATACTCGCGGCTCAGTCCGATCTGGCATGAATGGCGCGACGTCTCAACGTTCCCCGATTCGCTGGTGCAGGGCTGGCAGTCGGTCGACCTGACGCGCTATCAATTGCCCGTCGGCTTCGACGCCCTCGATCCGGGGTACCTCACCGATCCGCATCTGCGCGCCTATCGGATCATCGGCGGGGAAGAGGACTCGCGCGGGACGCTGTGGCTGGGGACCTGGGGGGAGTTTGTCTGGAAGCTCCCCTGGGGCGTTATCACGGTCGAGCCGCAGTCCTGGGGTCTGTTTCACGACAACGTCGAGGCGATCTTCGTCGATTCCAGTCGCGTGTATTTCGGGGGAACCAACTACTACGCCAACGAGGGCGCGTTGAGCATCTATGACACCGTGGCGTCGCGCTGGACATATGCCGAAGCACGGTTCACGTCGGGTTTCACCTCCGATCACATCCACCAGTTCGCGGGTGAACCCAACGGGCGGTTTCTTTGGATGGCGACCGATGCCGGTGTCGTGCGCCTGGACCGGCGCACCATGCAATTTCGCACCTTTGGGCAGCGTGAAGGGTTGACAGACGAGCGCGTCTGGTCCCTCTGCGTCGACGGCGACATCGTCTGGGTGGGGACGGAAACCGGCGTCGAGGGGATCTACATTCCCTCCGATTCCGTCTTCTTTGCCACGACCGCCCCGGTGGTCAACGCGCGTGTGGCGGCGATCGATGTCACCGGCGACGTTGTCTGGCTGGGCACTGACCGGGGGTTGTTTCGCCTCGTCAAGCCGGTCCCGGAATGGCAGTTCTTCTCGTTGCCGACCGGGCCGCTCTCGGGACGGGTCCGGGCGATCCGCCACGACGATCACCAGGTGTATGTCGGGACCGAACGCGGCATCGTCGTGATCGATCGGCTCGGCACGCACCTGCCGGTGGGATATGATCGGAGCGAAGGACTCCCGGATGACAATGTCTTTGATCTGGCGGTGACAGACAGCATACTGTGGGCGGCGACGCGGAGCGGACTCGTGCGCTTCGTCCCGGCCACCCGTGAACGACGGGTGATCACCGCCGCCGATGGACTGTTGGACCCGCTGGTACAGACGATCGTCGTCGATGGGGATTACCTCTGGCTGGGGACCGAACACGGGGCCAGTCGGTTCCGGTGGAACAACCCTGAGCGCATCGACTGACGCGCGGGTCGAATGCCACGGCTGAGAGTCTGTAACAAATGGGATTTGGTCAGAAGAGGCAGACCCCTCGCTGCGCTCGGGGTGACAGGGGTATGTCTGATTCTCACTGCGAAGTTGCCCTTCCGAGCGGAGCGAGGAAACCGCTTCTTCGCATATGATAGTGCTCAGTCTGGAGTTGTTCGAAGCCCCAAGGAGGATCTGCGATGATCATTCGGAGAGTGACCGGTTCGGCATTGTTGCTGGTGGTGCTCGGTGCCGCCGGTTGCGCGCAGAAGGTCGAGACGCCGGCCGTGTCGGCGGTGAGTATCCCCGCGGTGACGTTCTATGACCCCCAACTTGTAGGTTTGTACACGGCGGTGGGTGACTCGGGGCATGCGCGGTGCGTTGACGGGAAAAACCTGGAGGCGGTCCCCTACTTCCGTCGACAAATGGAACTAATCCCGGCGGGGAAGTGGGGTGCCTACAACGTGGCCTGTGCACTGGCGCGGGCGCAAGAGGATGATTCCGCCTGGGCGTGGCTGACAAGAGTCGTCGATGCGGGCTGGGATGATCCCGACCAGCTTCTCTATGATACCGACCTCGATTCATTGCGGGGCGACCCGCGCTTTGCCCCGCTGGTGCAGCGGACCCGGGCGTCGCGTGATCGCCAGGAGGCGCCTTTTGCCCAGGGTTTGCCTCGTTATGACAAAGCGCCGGTGACTTTCTTAAGCTTGGACAGTCTGGATGATTGGAGCAAGTCCCGCCTGGATGCGATGCGAAAGAACCGGGGCATCTGGTATGGCTGGCAGGCGACCGCCGTGCGCATCGAGTTCGAAGGCCAACGTCTGGCGGCTTTGCGTGAATTGAAGCGGGACGATCCCACCTTCGACTACGGTCTGGAACGTGTCCGCGCTTTGGCGAAAGTCAAATCGATCTGGGGTCCGTGGGGTTCGGTCGCCGACGGCGTCCACCGGGAGGCGCAGGATTACCTGGCGGCCAATCCATCCCCGGAGGGCCGGAGCGAGGCACACTACTGGGCGGCCGTGGCGGGGTTCTGCCGGACCAGGCCCGAAGGAGCGGAGGATTCACTCTGGGCGGCGGCGGTCGGGGCGGCGCGACCGGACTTCCGTCAGGTCGACAGCGCCACGACATACTACGGCGCCGCGCAGGCATGGCTCTTGATGATGGACCTCGCCGAAGCGGGCGACAACAAGACTGCGCTGTTGCCACGCGTCCGCCACTTTGCCGAGGCCTTCGGTTCTGATGAGAAGGCCAAATCAATTGCCGGCTCCTTTTTCCAGGGCGAGATGGTCGCGGCGATGTGGCCGATCCCGGTGGATGGCGTCGATCTGGATAACAAGCCGGTGTCGCTGGCCGACTACAAGGGCAGAGTCGTTCTCGTGGATTTCTGGGCGACTTGGTGCGGTCCGTGCCGGGGCGAGTTGCCGCACATTCTCGCGGCCTATGAGAAGTACCATCCGGACGGATTTGACGTTCTGTCGATCTCGCTCGACTACGCCGACAAGACCACGACCGATGACTATCGCAAGTGGATCGCTGAGAAGGGCATGAACTGGCGGCACATCTACGACCAGCAGAACTGGGAGGGGCCGTTGGTGAGCGCCTTCATGGTGCAGGGAATACCGAGTCCCTTCCTCGTTGGACGCGACGGCAGTCTCGTGGCCTCCGGTGATGATTGCCGCGGTGACAACCTCGCGAAGCTGGTCGAGGGCGCCCTCAAGGCCAAGGGCGCATAGGCACCGTAATCCACATGGCATTCGATTTCTGTGACGAACGTAGGGGCGTATGGCCATACGCCCCTACCGTCTAATCCCGCCATCCGCCATCCTGTAGGGGCGACCCGCCGGGTCGCCCTTTCCACATGCAAGCGAAGGGCGAGGCGCCGCCTCACCCCTATACCAAACGTGGCCATTCTGCACCGACGTAGGGGCGCATCGCGATGCGTCCGTCTGTCTCGTCACAGGTCGGGCCGTTCGCGAACGGCCCCTACACCCGCTGTTGTGTGCCCGTGACCTTGGGCACGGCCGATCAGGACAAACCCGGCGCCACAGGGAGCCAACAAAACCTGACAGGGGGTTCTTGGGACGGCGGCGTCGGCTTGGGAATCGACAGCGGGCTGTTCGCGAACGGCCCCTACAACAGGTTCGCAGCGCGGTCAAACACAGTCGCGTTTCTTCCGATACTACCTTTGGGTGGACGCCGCTGTGAGGCGTTTGCGCCGGACCAGCCACGGGGGATATAACGCATTGATTGGGATGGAGTTGGAGCGACGCTCTTTTGTCTTGCCCGCGACGGCACAGAGGGTATATTTTTGTGGAAACCCGTTGTGGCGGTTTCCGATGCTTGCGGCCAACTTGCTGGCTGCCAGCGGTATAGGGTCAAGAGTCCGGCCCGGCAGAGGATGATGCCTTGAAGCTTGAGCTCCGATTGGGTCTCCGTCAGGTTCTGGCACCGCAGCTTATTCAATCGCTGAAGATGCTGCAGATGCCGGTGCTCAAGCTGGAGCAGACCCTCCGGCAGGAGTTGGCGACCAATCCTCTGCTGGAGGAGATCGAAGCGGTCGAGACCGAGGAGATGTCGGAAGAGCGGGAGCTCATCGACGAGAGCACGGCTGGCGAGACGCCGAAGACTGAGGCGGCCGCCGAGCAGCAGTTCGACTGGGAGTCGTATTTCGAGGAGGGCTCGGAGTTCGTCCCCCGACGCGTCACCGAGCAGACGGACGAGACGCTGGAGCGGACCCCGGTGGCGGAAACCTCGCTCTACGATCACCTGATTGAGCAGTTGCAGTTGGCCAAGATGCCCGACGACGAGCTGGAAATCGGCGAGTACATCATTGGGAACATCAACGACGACGGTTTGCTGCCGATCAGCGTCGAGGAAATGGCGGCCGATCTCAAGGTTCCGATCGAGAAGGTGGCGACTGTCCTGAAGCTTGTGCAGACGTTCGACCCGCCCGGTGTCGGCGCGCGTGACCTGAAGGAATCGCTTCTCATCCAACTGTCCCAGAAGGATCAGGGCGAGTCGCTGGCGGCGCGGATCGTGCGTGAGCACTGGCATGAGCTGGACCGCAAGACGCACATGCAACTGGCGCAGGCGCTGGGGGTCCCGCACGAACGGATTCAGCAGGCGATGGAGGACTTGCGGACACTCTCCCCGCGTCCGGCACAGGGGCGGTTCACCGTCGGAGCCCGTCCCGTTGTCCCTGATCTGATCGTGGACCGGATCGACGAGGAATATGCCGTCTATCACAATGACCGGAATGTTCCCCGTCTACGGATCAACAACGCATACAAGGACCTGCTCCGACGCGGGCAGAGCGTGCCGACCGAGACCAAACAATATGTCCGCGAGAAGCTCGAGCAAGCGCGCTGGCTGCTCAATGCGATCAATCAGAGGCGCTCGACGATGATCCGGGTCATGGAAGCGATCGTCGAGGAGCAAAAGGACTTCTTCGAGAAGGGGCCGGCGTTTTTGAAACCGTTGATCATGGAGGACGTGGCCCGGAAGGTCGGTGTCAATGTCGCGACGGTCTCGCGTGTGGCCAACGACAAGTATGTGCAGACCCCGCAGGGAGTCCGCGAGATCAAGTTCTTCTTCAACTCCGGGGTGGCGCGTACCGACGGTGAGCAGATGACCAAGCCGACGGTGAAGCAACGCATCAGCGCGATCATTGATGGGGAGGATCCGGGCCGCCCGCTGTCGGATCAGGAAATCTACCAGAGACTCCAAGCGGAAGGGATCAAGTTGGCCCGGCGGACCGTGACGAAGTACCGCGAGGAGCTGCATCTTCCCGCGGCTCGATTCCGCAAGCGCGTCTTTGACAAGCCGGCCAAGCCGGCTGCCACCGACCGGGATTCCGCCGAGTCCCCATCGAATTCCCCCGCGCCGGCGGCGACGGGGCTCTGGAGTTGAGAGTTATCGAGGCGGTATGGCCATGTCTGCGCGCGGGGATGGCGCGGTACACGGGACGGACGTATCATGGCGTTCGTCCCGTTGCTTTTCGGGTTTGCTGATCACATGACGACAGCATCTGCCAGCAGAACGAGGGGATGGGCCGCGGTCGTGGAAAAGCAGGTTCCTCGCTTCGCTCGGAACGACAACTCCACCTTGAAAGTCGGGGGGACCTCCTGTCACCCCGAGCGGAGCGAGGGGTCTGCTTTTCTTGGGATGAACGAAGTGTAATCGATGCCACAAGGACACAGCGATGGATCGCAACCTGGCCCTGGAAATGGTCCGAGTGACGGAGGCCGCGGCGCTGGCCAGCGCGCAGTGGCTGGGCAAGGGTGACAAGAATGCCGCCGACCTGGCGGCGGTACGCGCCATGCGCTCGGTCTTCAACGATGTGGACGTGGACGGCACGGTCGTGATCGGTGAGGGGGAACGGGATGAGGCGCCGATGCTCTACATCGGCGAACGGGTGGGAACGGGTCACCCACCGGAGATCGACATCGCCCTCGATCCGCTCGAATGCACCAACTCGGTCGCGTATGCACGGCCGAACGCGCTGGCGGTGATCGCGGTGGGTCGGCGGGGGCATTTCCTGCATGCCCCAGACACCTACATGGAGAAGATCGCGGTCGGTGAGGCGGCGCGGGAGGCCATCGATCTGCGAGTGTCTCCAGCCGAAAACCTCCGTCGCATCGCCAAGACCCTGGGGCGGTCGCTGGAAAACCTGACCGTAGTGATTCTCGACCGCGAGCGGCATGAGTCGTTGATCGACGAGGTGCGGCAAACCGGGTGCCGGATCCAGCTGATCCCCGACGGCGACGTGTCGGCGGCGATCGCCACGGCGCTGCCGAACACCGGCGTCGACGTCCTGATGGGGACCGGCGGCGCGCCGGAGGGTGTCTTGGCCGCCGCGGCCCTGCGCTGTGTCGGCGGCGCGATGCAGGCCCGACTGCGGCCGCGCAACCAGCAGGAGATCGATCGCGCGCACGCCATGGGGATCCGCGATCTCGACCACATCTACACGGAACAGGATCTGGCCCGGGGCGAGAACATCATGTTCGCCGCCACCGGGGTGACCAACGGCGACATGCTGCGCGGCGTGCAGTTCACACACGACGGCGCGGTCACGCACTCGATCGTGATGCGTTCCTTGACGCGCACGGTGCGCTTCATTGAGACACACCATTCCTTCGTCAACCAGACGGCCTTCGCGCCGTCATGAACCCACGGCTCCAAGAGGCGAATGAACCTGTCCCTTCGCGGGACGACAGTGGGAAAGGACCCAGCGATGCCCGTACGGATGACCGCCCGTCACTGCGAGCTGACCAGCGATGACAAGCGCCAGGTCGAGACCCGCTCCCGGCAGTTCGAGCGATTCTTCGACAACATCATCGACCTCCATTGGGTTCTGGAAGTGGACAAGCATCGCCATGTGGCCGAGACCTCGGCCAAGGTGCATGGCACCGTGCTGACCGGACGCGGCGAGGCGACAGACATGCGTTCCGCCATCGATGAGGCGGCCGGCCGGATGGAGGCGCAACTGAAGAAATATAAGGACCGATTGAAGAGTAAGGATGCCCGTGCGATCGCGGGCGCGAAGGGCACCGTTTCCCGGCCGGAGACGGTTTCTTCCGACGAGGAGTATTGAGTCGTCGACCCAGACGACCCGTGGTCGACGACCGGAGGTCAGCAACGCCATGGAAGTCGTGACCGTCGAGAAACTCCTGGAGGATCGACGACAGCAGTTCGAGCTCCATGTCGTCGGGGGTCGTGCCGGCATCAAGCGGCGCCTCCAGAACACCGAGATCCACCGGCCCGGTCTGGCGCTCTCCGGCTATGTGGACCGCTACCCGCACGAGCGGACCCAGGTCATCGGCGAAACCGAGATGACCTATCTCAATTCGCTGTCTCCTGAGCGCCGGCGCATCGTTCTGGAGTCGATCTACCGGCTGGGGCTGCCGATGGTCGTCATCACCAAGAATCTCCCCGCCCCTCCCGAGATGGAAGCGCTGGCCGATCAGTACCAGACGCCGCTTCTCAGCACGCGCCTGTCAACGACGGAGTTCATCAACCGTCTGGCCGTCTACCTCGACGTCCGTTTTGCACCCACGACGCAGCTCCACGGCACGCTGGTCGACGTCTATGGTGTTGGCCTGCTCTACACGGGGAAGTCGGGAGTCGGCAAGTCGGAGGTGGCGCTCGATCTGGTGGAGCGCGGCCACCGGTTGGTCGCCGATGACGTCGTCAAGATCACGCGGCGGGCGCCGCGAGTGATTATCGGCTCGCCCGGCGAGCATCTCGGACATCACATGGAGATTCGCGGCGTCGGGATCATCAACATTGAGAAGCTCTTCGGCATCCGCTCCGTGCGGCTGCAGAAGCGCGTCGAGGTGGAGGTGCGCCTGGAGTTGTGGCGCGAGGACGCCGAGTATGAACGCCTTGGGTTGGAGGATAAGTTCACGACGATTCTCGGCGCGGAGATTCCCCTGGTGACGATCCCGTTGTCGCCCGGCAAGAACATCACGGTCATCTCGGAAGTGATCGCCATGAATCACATGCTCAAGATCTACGGCGTGCACACGCCGCGGGAGTTCTCCCGTTCCCTGGCCGAGGAGATGATGCGCCGTCATGCCACGTCGCAGTACCTCGAATCGGATACCGAGTAGCGGGCGGGGACCGGCACGATCCCTTGCGGCACGGGGCCCATCCTGTCGATACAAAGAACATGACGTGACCCCCCCGACTGCCGCGGGATGGAGTAGTCGGGGCGGGTAGAAGACCGCACATGGACAGCTCCCGGGCCGAGTTGAAAGTGGGCGCCACGGTCCTCGTGGCGTTGGTCGTCTTGGTGGCGGGACTCTTCTGGCTCAAGGGGTTCCGGTTGGAGAAGAGCCGCTACCGTCAGGATGTCTGGTTCCCGAATGTCGGTGCCCTCAATGTCGGCGATCCGGTCTCGGTCTCCGGAGTCACCAAGGGGAAGGTGGCCTCGATCGCCTTGGATGGCGGCGGCGTACGCGTCGGGCTGTATCTGGCCAACGACGTGGCCTTACGGCGCGACGCCTTGTTCACGATCAAGAACGTCGGCCTCATGGGGGAGCGGTTTGTCGACGTGCAGACGGGCACGGCGGCGGAGTTTCTGCCGCGCGATTCGCCGGCCCGCGGCGAGTACGACACGGGCATTCCCGAAGTGATGGGTTTGATGGGGCGGATGACGCAGGAGGTCCGTGATCTCGTGCGCGCCGTCCGTACTTCCGTCGGCTCCGACTCGGCGCTGGCGCGTCTGAATGCCATTGCCGCCAGTCTCGAAAAGGTCTCGGCGCAGACTGCCGACCTGGTGGAACAGCAGCGCGGCGATGTCTCGCAGGCTGTGACCGATCTCGGCGCGGCGGCCGCCGGATTGCGGCGCACCGTGGAACAAAACGAAGCGACCGCCGCCCGCGCCGTCGAGCGGGTCGACTCCGCCGCCACGGTGATCATGGCCTTTGCCAATCGCCTGGACTCGATTTCCGATGATGTGCAGCACGTCGTCACCGAGATGCGCACCGGCGCGGGCTCATTGCCCCGGCTGATCCACGACGATCAACTGCTGCGTCGTTGGGAAGAAACCGCCAGTGAGATCGATGCCTTGGTGAGTGACATCCGCGCCAATCCGCGCAAATACCTCTCTGTGCACGTCTCGCTGTTCTGAAGGCAGCTTACAATCGTTGCCATTGTTGTGATGTCCCTCGCGGGGAGGGGGGCATTGCAATACGCCCCTACGCCCAGGGGATGATCCCCGTCGCCTGTAACCGCTTGAGCATTCGCTGCACGTGGGTGCCGCGCCAGAAGACGCGGCCACAAGATGGGCACAGGCGGAACGTCGTCTGCGTCTTCTGGACGTAGGGTGGAACACGGTCGATGACCGCGGCGAGTTCGGTCGGATCGGTTGGCTGGTTGCAGAGGGTGCAGCGGGTAAAGAGACGGCCGTCATCGACAGTGGTTCGCGTGTCTTGCAGGACCTGGACCACCTGCTTCAGAGGGTCGGGGGAATCCAGTAGAATGCGACGGCGGGCCAACGTCCGTTCCGCGAGGCGAGCGTCCCGTGTGAGAATGATGCGCTCTTCGGCCAGCGCCGCCGTCAACAAGGCGGCATCGGTGATCGTCTGATCGTGGGTGCAGTCGAAGCCGAGGATGCGCAGCCAGCGCGCCAGGCGACCGCAATGGTCATCGCAGGCGAATTTCGGTTCCGAGCCCATGGGACAGCTCTCCACACGAGTCTGTCAAACTACATACGTCCGTCATTCCGAATCCGCCGCGGCGGATGAGGAATCTGCTGTATCCGAGATCCGGAGGACGAACGACAACAGCAGATCCCTCTCGTCACCCTGCCGCCAAAGGCGGCAGAATTCGCTCGGGATGACATGGGTACGGTCATGCGGGGCGTTGGGGTGACGCTGACGCACGTCGATGGGATGAGACTGGTATGAAATACCTCCAACGATGAGCGTCCCGCCACGTTAAATTCATTCTGCCACGTGGATGTCACAAGACAGACACACGGCAGCCCGGGCGTGGGCAGGAGTCGCATGTACCGCTACTTGTATCTGATCCGGCCGTATCTGGTCCGTTACCAGAGATATTTCTGGTGGGGTCTGGTATCGATTGCCATCACCAATGCCCTGACGATGGTGGCGCCGTTGATCTTGCGCCGGGCCATTAATCGGATCGAACATGGCGGCGACGCTCGTCTTCTGGTCTGGGACGCCGCGCTGGTCGTGGCGCTGGCGGTCGTGGCGGGCATCTTTCGCTTCCTGATGCGACGCACGGTGATTTGGGCCTCGCGTAAGATCGAGTATGATCTGCGCGGCGATCTCTTCGCACACATCCTGAAGCAGGATGGCGGCTTTTTCGACCGCACGCCGACCGGCGACATCATCACGCGGGCGACCTCGGACGTCGAGCAGGTGAGGATGCTGGTCGGCCCCGGCGTGATGCAGGGGGCGAACACGATCATGGTGGCGCTGGTCGCGGTGCCGCTCTTGTTACACCTGGATGTCCACCTGGCGCTCTGGGCCCTTCTGCCCCTGCCCATACTGGCGATCCTGACGAACCTTCTCGGGGGCGTGGCGCACCGTCGCTACCTGGCGATCCAGGAGTCGTTTTCCCGATTGTCGGCCTCGGCGCAGGAGTCGCTGGCGGGGATTCGCGTCATCAAGGCCTTTGCCACCGAGCCGGACCGCAGTCGGCGCTTTCGCGACGAGAACCGCGATTACTTCCGCAGCAACATGCGCCTGATCCAGATGTGGGGCGCCTTTCTGCCGCTGATGAGCTTGATCTCCGGCTCGGCGATTATCGTGGTGCTCTACATCGGCGGCCGCTCCGTCATCGACGGTCGCATCGATCTCGGCACGCTGGTGGCGTTCACGGTCTACATGGGGATGTTGATCTGGCCGATGATCGCCCTTGGCTGGGTGGTGTCGCTCTATCAGCGCGGTTTGGTCTCATTGCGGCGGCTGGCGACGATCTTCGAGACCAAGCCCGCTGTAGCCGACCCGACCGCTGACCGTGCCGTCACCACGATTCCGCGTGGATCATTGGAATTCCGGCATTTGTCGTTCACGTATTCGGGGAACGGCAGGGGAAACGGCAACGGTTCCGGGGACGTCGCCGCCGGAACCGACAGTGGCGCCGGGCGCGTGACCTTGGCCGATATTTCGTTTGCCATTGTCCCAGGCGAGACGGTGGCTTTGGCAGGGCCCACGGGTAGCGGCAAGTCGACGGTCGCGCACTTGATATGGCGACGCTATCCGGTGCCCGATGGCACCCTGATCATGGGCGGCGTGGATGCCAACACCGTTCCCGTGAGTGTCTGGCGCTCCCAAGTCGCGCTGGTGGGGCAGGAGCCGTTCCTCTTCTCCGACACGTTGCGTGCCAACATCGCCGTGGGGAAAGCCGGGCTGTCTTCGGAAGGGCTGCACGAGATCGCGGAGCGGGCGGCACTGGCGAAGGATGTGACGGAGTTCCCGGAGACCTATGAGACGATCGTCGGTGAGCGCGGCATCACCCTTTCGGGGGGGCAGAAGCAGCGTGTGACGCTCGCTCGGGCCTTGGCCTCCGATGCCCCGATCCTCATCCTCGATGACGCCTTCAGTGCGGTCGATGCGGAGACGGAGCAGGAAATCACCGCGCGCGTCGGCGCACTCTTCGGTACCAGGATTCTCATTCTGATCACGCATCGCCTATCCACCCTGCGGCGGGTCGACCGGATCCTGTTCTTCGACCGGGGTGAGTTGGTTGATTCGGGGACGCATGAGGAGATGCTGGCGCGCGGCGGCGCCTATGCCCGCTGGGTGGCGAAGGAGGCGCTGCGGGAGGAGCTGGAGCGGTTGTAGCACGTCGCGTCTCGTACCGGCAAACAAGGAGCTTAAGCCCCTTGCCAGCGGGCCTTGAGCGAAAGGCATACGAACAGATACAATGACTGAGCAGTTCTTCGAAGACGAAGCCCTCGGGAAGGCGTACGACCACCGGCTGATGCGCCGGTTGCTGGGGTATCTGCGTCCCTACCGTGCCGTGGTGGCGTCCGCGTTTCTGCTGCTTTTGGTCATGTCGGCGCTGCAGATCGCCGGGCCGTGGGTGATCAAGCGGGTCATCGACGGTCCGATTGCGCAGCGCGACCTGCATGGGCTGGTGGTCTGGATCGCCGTCTATGTCGGCATTCTCGCCCTCGAGTTCGCGGTGCAGTATGCGCATATGGTCATGACGCAGTGGATCGGGCAGAAGGGGATGCTCGACCTGCGAACCCAGGTGTTTGATCATCTCATGCGCATGGATATGCGGTTCTACGACCGCAATCCGGTAGGGCGGCTCTTGACCCGTGTGACCGGAGACGTCAACGCGCTCAATGAGCTCTTCGCCTCCGGCGTCGTGACGATCTTCGGCGATGTCTTCACGCTTCTGGCCATTGTCGTGGCGATGATTCTCCTGAACGCGAAGATGGCATTGGTGACATTCATCGTGCTGCCGCTGCTCTTCGCCGCCACCTGGATCTTCAAGCAGCATGTCCGCCTCACCTATCGCGAGGTGCGCCGTCTCGTGGCCCGCATGAACGCCTACTGGCAGGAACGCGTGACCGGAGTGGCGGTCGTGCAGGGATTCAATCAGGAGGAGGCCACCCAGGCCAAACACCAGGCGATCAACGCCGAACTGCGCGGGGCGCACCAACGTTCGGTCTTGCAGTATGCGGTCTTCTTCCCGGTGGTGGAGTTGATCGGGGCGATCTCGCTGGCGCTGATCATCTGGTACGGCGGCGGTAAGGTCGTGACCGGGGCGATGACGTTCGGCGCGCTCGCCGCGTTCATTCAATACGCGGAGCGGTTCTATTCTCCCATCCGCGACCTGGCGGAGAAATACAACATCCTGCAAGGCGCGATGGCGTCGGCGGAACGCGTATTCAAACTGCTCGACACGACTCCGGCGATCGGTAGCCCGGCGAATGCGCATCCGGGGCCGGTGCCCTCCGGTCCTGCGGTGGTTCGTCCGTCCGCGGGTGAGGGAACGGTTGTCTTCGACCATGTGTGGTTTGCCTATAATCACGAAGATTGGGTGCTGGAGGATGTTTCATTCACGGTCGCGCCGGGGGAGATGCTGGCATTGGTCGGCGCCACCGGGGCGGGAAAGTCATCGATCGCCGGACTGATGACGCGACTCTATGAGTTCCAGCGCGGGTCGATCAGCGTCGATGGCGTCGACATCCGCGCCTGGGACATCCGGGCGTTGCGGCGGCGAGTCGGTCTCATTGCTCAAGATGTCTTCCTGTTCTCCGGTGATGTGAAGGACAACATCCGACTGGACGTCGCCACTCACGACGATGAGACAATCGCGGCGGCAGCGCAGCGGGTGGGACTGGGACGTCTGGCGGGAAACGGCGGCAGCGCGCTTGCGCGTGCCGTGGGCGAGCGCGGCTCCGGTCTCTCGGTCGGGGAGAAGCAACTGGTGGCGTTCGCCCGGGCGGTGGCATTCGATCCGGGGATTCTCATTCTCGACGAGGCCACTTCTTCGGTGGACCATGAAACTGAGGCGCGGATTCAGGCGGCACTCTCCGCCGTGTTTGCCGGACGGACCAACATCGTGGTCGCGCACCGTCTCTCCACGATCCGTGCCGCCGACCGGATCATCGTTCTGCACCATGGGCGCGTGCGGGAGATCGGCAGCCACGATGAGTTGCTGGCCCTTGACGGGATCTACGCGCGGTTGTATCGTCTGCAGGAAGAGCCGGAGGAGGCAGTTGAAACTGCTGCCCCGCGCGTGACGGTGTGAATTCGGGGTGCGTTGCATGGTGCCCCACAGCTTGCTGTGGGAATCGCCGCCATGCAACGTACCCCACGGCAAGCCGTGGGGCACCGGAGGTTATCGTCTCTGTTCAAGGGGAAGGTTGAGTTGATGCGCGACGGTCCGATGACATCCGATCCGGTCTGGCATGAATATCTGCAGGCCGCGCTGCCGATTGCCCGCGCTGCGGGCGATCTGTTGGCCGAGCACTTTGGACGTCGGCGCACCGTGGAACTCAAGGGCCAGATCAATCTGGTCACGGAGATGGATCGGCGGGCCGAGGAGTTGATCGTTTCACGGCTGGCGGCGGCATTCCCTGAATTCGCCATTATCGCCGAGGAGGGATCGCGGCAGAATGCGTCCGGCGAGTATGCCTGGTATGTCGACCCGCTCGATGGCACGACGAACTATGCCCACGGGCTGCCGATCTTCTGTGTCTCGTTGGGCCTGTGGCGCGGCGACGAGCCGATCTGCGGGATCGTCCATCATCCGCTGGGCGGGGAGATGTTCACCGCCGTGCGCGGCGCCGGGGCATACCTTGGGGAGAAGAAACTGTCGGTCTCGACGACCGCCGAGCTCGGCTCGGCGATCCTGGCGACCGGGTTCCCCTACGACATTCGTGAAACCAATATCGACAATCTCGATCATTTCGCCCGCTTCGCCAAGTCGGCGCGTGCGATTCGCCGCATGGGCGCGGCCGCGCTCGATCTGGCCTGGACCGCCGCCGGGCGGTTCGATGGCTTCTGGGAGATGAAGCTCTCGCCGTGGGACTTTGCCGCCGCAACGCTGTTGTGTCTGGAGGCGGGTGCACTGGTGACCGATTTCACCGGGGCGCCGTTCACACTGAAGCATGGGCAGGCGGTCGCGGCCAATGCGGCTTTGCATCGGCAGATGCTGGCGGTCATCCGCGCAGGCCGATGCCCTACCTAAGCGGGGCGGCTGATGCACGACCTCGTCATTCTCCGTGACTTGGCGGTCATTCTGACGGCCGCGGTCCTCGTCGTCTCTTTGCTGCGCCATCTTGGCATCCCGGCGATCGCCGGGTTCATTCTCGTGGGGACTCTGGTCGGTCCGCGCGGTCTGGGCCTGATCGGAGACGTAGACCAGGTGACTCTGATGGCCGACATCGGGGTCGCGCTCCTGCTGTTTGGGATCGGTCTGGAGTTGTCGTTGGACCGGTTTCGCCGGTTGTGGCGGGTGATTCTCATCGGGGGAACGCTGCAAGTCGGGATCACGGTCGTCGCCGTCCTGCTTTCCGCCCCGCTGCAGGGAATCTCCTTCCAGCAGGCATTCTTGCTGGGCATCATCGTTTCTCTGTCCAGCACGGCGATCATCCTGCGCGGACTGCAGCAACAGGATGAGTTGGATGCTCCCCATGGGCGTCTGGCCATCGGCATCTGCTTCTTCCAGGACCTGTTGTTGGTACCGGTGATGCTGGCGATCCCGTTTCTAGCCGGGACGACGGCGGCCGGATCGTGGTTTTGGATGGCCGCCGTCATCAGCATCGGCGCCCTGCTTCTGATCCTGGCGGCCGCGCACCTGGTTGTGCCGCGCTTACTGCACTGGGTCGCCGGGACGCGTCAGCGTGAGTTGTTCATTCTGACCGCGCTTCTGGTTTGCATCGGCACCGCTTGGCTGGCCACGCTGGCGGGAGTGTCACTCGCGCTCGGGGCGTTTCTGGCGGGGCTGATCGTCGCCGGGAGCGACTATCGCCATCAGGCCATGGCCGAACTCGTCCCGTTTCGTGACGTGCTGTCCAGTGTCTTCTTCATCTCCGTCGGGATGTTGTTGGATCCCCGTCTGGCCGCCCGTGATTTTGGGGCGATCGTCGCCCTACTGGCGATGATCCTCTGCGGGAAGTTCGTGATCGTGATGCTCACATCGTGGGTGATGCGTCTGCCTTTGCGCACGTCCGTGATGGCCGGAATCACGCTGGCCCAAGTGGGCGAATTCTCCTTTGTCCTCTACCGGGCGGCGGAAGGCACCGACCTGGTGGCGCTCAGGTTCCGGGAGCCGTTTCTGATGGCCATCATCCTGTCGATGATCGTGACGCCGTTCCTGATGCGACTGGCACCGCGTTTGGCGGAGTCTGCCGCACGTGTTGGTCTTCTCCGCCGGATGTTTCGTGGCACGCAGATACCGGGGTCCTCTGGGGCAGCGGATGCGCGCCACGACCACATCATCATTGCCGGATGGGGTGTCGCCGGCCAGGAACTCGGTGCCGCATTGAAGGCCGCCGGCATTCCATATGTCGTCGCCGATCTGAATCCGCAGACCGTGCGCACGGCCGCGCCGGCCGGCGAGCCGATTATCTACGGGGACGTCACCAGCCTGGAGCTTCTGGAACATCTGGGGATTCACTCGGCGCGCATGATGGTCTTGCTTGTCAATGACCCGGCGGCGGCGGCCACAGCCATCCGTCGGGCACGGCAAGCGACCCCCACGCTGCCCATTCTGGTGCGCACGCGCTATCTGGCTGAGATCGATGCGCTTTTGCAGGCGGGGGCGACCGATGTTGTCCCCGCGGAACTCGAGGCGGCGGTCGAAGTGGCCGCGCGTGTCTTGTCCGCTTGTGGCGCGGATACGCGCGTGATCGCCGATGAGCGCGCACGCATCCGTTGCCGCCGCGAAGACAACGAGTGCGCCCCGAACGGCGGAGAAAAGGCGTAATCTGTCTTGTGGATACCATCAGCCGCAGGGGGCTGGAAACTCCCGCCCGCAGGGGGCACGTCGACACGTGAGGTACTGAGAAGGCGAACGGGCAGGTGACCCACCTTCCGATCTCATGTCATTGCGTTACGCACGGATTGCACAGCACCGGATAGCCGGTCTGGACATGGAATGCCAGAATCACGATGTCGACAATTGTCTCACGTCCATCGCAATCCACATCGCCGCGTGAGTAGTGAAAACAGGTGGAATCCGCAGGAAGCGAGGACCCGCCCCGGTACAGGTAGTTCACGAGTCCCCGCACATCTGCCGTCGTGATGTTCCCATCGCTGTTGATGTCCCCTTGATGGGAACAGTCGCAGGCGGGGCAAGTGGCCGTCCCGTAGCACGTCTCCCAGGGGGAACAGGTGGGTCGACCGCACGTCGCAGCGTACGCGCAGGTGGGTCCGGAGCCGCAGGTGGAGAGTCCTGTACACGTTGTCCAATTGCAGGTCGGAGCATAGGAACACGTGGGATAGCAGGTTGGTGCCGGTGGGCAAGTGTTGCCCCAACATGTCTCTTGAGGGGAGCAGGTTGGGGTGCCGCACGACATTGTCGGCTGCCAGTAACCCGGACACGAGATTCCACCCGCGCAGGTCGAGTTCCGGCAGGTGGCTGCGTTGCACGTTGCCATGCCGGGCATTGTACACACCGAATCGTTGCAGAACCCAGAGCTCTCTCCGACCGGTATCCGGGGAAGGTCCGTTTGTCCACATTCAACGTACTGCCAGATTAGGCATACTGACGCCAGCTTGACTTCCCAATGCCTGACGCAGTCGTAGTAGTCGAAGTTGCAGTTCAAGCCTCTCCGGCGCATGCCGACTTGGAAACCCAAGCTGGCCAGTGTATCTGGGTCGCCTGAGGCGCAGATCAATTCATATATGCAGCAGACGCATGTGTCGCCTTCTTGGCTTTCCGTCACCACGGCCGGCATCACGACATGACTATTGGGTACCGCTGGTGCCTGAGCGCCATTCCGCTGCTCGAAGCCCTGAATCGAGGCCGTGAGCGATTGCTTGAACAGAGGCGACGGATCGGGATCAGTTGTTGCCCACGACGCTGGCGGGAGAAGCAACACGAGGCAGCAGACGTGTGCGGAAGTGAGAATGATTCGTCCGCAAGGGTGGGTATTGTGGGTGTCCGCAGGCATCGCGCACTCCACAATGGACAGCCATCGCCATACAACGGGATAGCGCCTCCAATCACAATATAGTCCTCCGGCAGAGTTTGAGAAGCGGGAAACAAGGCGCGTAGGGCGGGCTTTGCCCCCCCATGGGGCTGAAAGCCCCCTGTTCTCAATAGGTTCGGCTGCATGCAGCAAGGGGCTGAACCCCCTTGTTTACCACATGGAGTTGGAGTGGAGATGGAGCTACGCCGTCGGCGGGGCTTCCAGCGACTTGAGGATATCGCCGATGCGGTCGATGCGGAACGGCTTCATGAGAAAGGCATCGGCGGCACCGTCGGCAAACTCCTTCCCGGACAGCGAAGGGGCATAGCCGGTAATCAGAATCACGGGGAGGTCGGGACGGGTGGACTTGATGGTCTGCAGAAGGTCTTCCCCGCTCATACCCGGGAGTTTGTAGTCGGCGATCACGGCGTCGGGGCGGTGTTGCGCGATTCGCTCCAGCGCGGTTTCCGCCGTGGCGACACTTTGGACGTTGTAACCCATCGCCTGCATGACCTCTTCCATGATGACGCGAAACTCGGCGTCGTCGTCGACGATGAGTACATTGCGGATGGCGCGCGGCGCAGGGGTCGCACTGTCGTCGGCGGGTCGAGCGAGGACACGCGTGAGGACGTCCTCGATCTTTGCCAGACGGAACGGTTTCATCAGGAAGCCATCGGCGCCGGCGTCGGCGGCCTCGGCCTTGTGCTGCTGGAAGGCAAAGCCGGTGATCATGACGACCGGGAGTTGGGGACGCTCGGATTTGAGATGGTGCAGGAGGGTGAGCCCATCGATCTCCGGCATCTTGATGTCGGCGATCACGCAGTCGACGTTCTCGCGGCGGGCAATACCGAGGGCCTCGCGGCCATTGGCGGCCTCGATTGTGTGGTAGCCCAGTGCGTCGAGCGCCTGGGTCAACAGCCCGCGGATGCGGGGATCGTCATCGACGATCAACAGTGTCTTGATGCCAGCGTCCACTTCCGGTCCCCCCGGCAGAATGGAAAACGACGCGTCCGGCATCAGGCCCAGGGTGATCAGCGCGATTTGGGCTTGGCTGATGCTGTGCGCTTCCGGCCGCGGATCACCCGCAGGAGCTCCGCGGTCTTCTCTTCCAGTAGTTCGGCGGAATCGGCCTCAACATTAAGCCGCAACAGCGGTTCGGTGTTGGAGGGGCGGGCATTGAACCACCAGTCTTCATAGGTCACGGTCAGTCCATCGGTGCGGTCGATCACCCGGTCAGGAAAGGCCGCACTGATTCTCTCCAGCGTCTTGGGGATGCTGGCGACCTTCGTGTTGATCTCGCCGGAGCGGACGTACGGGTCAACGGAGCGCACGAGCTCCGAGAGAGGGGCTTGGGATTCAGACAGGACCTCCATGGCCATCAACATGGCGATCAGCCCGGAGTCGGCATACCAGTTTCTCTGGAAATAGAAGTGTCCGGAATGTTCACCGCCGAAGAGGGCGTTGTCTTTCTTCATCAGGGGCTTGATGATCGCATGACCGACCGGAGTGCGGACCGCCCGTCCGCCGGCAGCCGCGATGGCCTGAGGTACCGCCCGGGAGCAGATCAGGTTGTACAGAATCGTCGCCCCAGGGTTCTTCGCCAGGATGCTGCGAGCCACCAGCAGGGTGACGATGTCGCCTCCCAGGGCCCGACCCTGCTCATCGACCAGGAACATCCGATCGGCGTCACCGTCGAAGGCGACACCGAAGTCCGCCTTCTCCACCAGGATGCGTTGTTGCAGATCCTTGAGATTCTCCGGCTCGATCGGATTGGGTGGATGATTCGGAAAACTGCCATCGGGGTCGAAGTACATGGGAATCAGACGGCAAGGGAGATGCTCAAAGACAAGGGGTAGCACCGTTCCCGCCATGCCGTTGCCCGCATCGACGACGACCGTGAAGTTCCGCAGTTTGGTTACGTCGACAAACGAGAGAACGTGTTCGGCGAAGGCGGGGAGGATCGACTGGCCCTCGCGTGAGCCGGGAGCTTCCGCGGCGTCGAAATCGCCGAGGGCGATCGTCTCCTGCATCCGCGCGATGCCATCGGCGCGCGACAACGGCTCCGCGTTCTTGCGGCACAGCTTGAAACCGTTGTATTCGGGCGGGTTGTGCGAGGCGGTGACCATAATGCCGCCATCGGTCGCCAGATGTCCGACCGTGAAGTACAGGGCATCGGTCGGGACCTGTCCGACATCGATCACGCGGCGGCCGCTGTCGACGAGACCATCACACAGGGCCGACGTCAGTTCATCGGATGACAGCCGCATGTCGCGTCCGACGGCCACGGCCGACCCCGGCACCTCGTGCGCGAAGGCCCGGCCGACGCGGTAGGCGACATCGGCGTTGATCTGTTCGGGCGTGATGCCCCTTATGTCGTAACTCTTGAAGATATCGGGATCGACCGGTGTTCCCACCGGGGCGCGCTTCTTCACGGTTTGCATCAGTTCGTCGCTCCATCTGCCCGGGCATCCGACCCCGGCAAGTCCTCAAAATCGTCAGTCGACGGGGGAGAAATCAAAGACTATTGCGATTTTTCGCGCCGACGGGGCCGCGCCTTGACCCTCGCCGCTTTTCGGGCGACCTTGGCGGCGGTCGGTGTCACCGATCGGGATCATGTCATGGCGGCCGTGGAGTTCATCTCAGTAGACAAATCATTCGACGGCGTCGCGGCGCTGCTCGCGGTCAGTTTCCGGGCTGCCGAGGGGGAGTTTCTGGTGATTGTCGGACCCTCGGGATGCGGGAAATCGACGATTCTGCGTCTGATCGCCGGGCTGGAGATCCCGGATTCGGGGAGCATTCTCATTGACGGCGAGGATGTGGCGGGGCGACCGCCCAGGGCCCGTGGGTGCGCCATGGTGTTTCAGTCTTACGCATTGTATCCCCATTGGAGCGTGTTCGACAATCTGGCGTTTCCCCTGAGAATTCGCCGCGTGGGAAGGTCGGAGATTGCGCGCCGGGTGCGCGAGATCGCCGCGTCGCTGCGCCTGACCGATCAACTGGCCAAGCGTCCTAGGGCGCTCTCGGGCGGCCAGCGGCAACGCATCGCCCTGGGACGCGCCATCGCCGCCGATCCACGCATCCTTCTTTTTGATGAGCCGCTCTCGAATCTCGATGCGCCTCTGCGCGCCGAGATGCGACAAGAGATCGTCGCCCGACAGAAGGCGCTGGGCCGGACCGCGCTGTACGTCACGCATGATCAGACCGAGGCGCTGACCATGGGGGATCGGGTCCTTGTCCTGAATGGCGGGATCACGATGGGGTGCGGCACGCCGACGCAGCTCTATGATGATCCTCCGAATCGCTTTGTCGCTGCATTCCTGGGACGTCCGACGATCAACCTGCTGGCCGGTGGACTGCAGTCCGAGGGCGACGCGTTGGTGTTTGCTCCGCTGGGATCGGCTGTTCCCCCGGAGTTGACGGCGAAGCTCGGATCGAGTGATTCGCGCCATGTGGAAGTGGGCATCCGTCCCGAGCACGTTCGACTCGTCAGCGTGGCCCCCGAATCGCCATGGCGGGTTCTCGCGCACGAGTTCCTCGGTGACCGGACGCACTACAGCGTAGGCGATGGTCGCTTCACGCTGACGGCGACCGGCAGCCGGGAGGCCGTTATTCCCATCGACACACCGGTTCGACTCGACATAGCGCGCGGGCGCATGTTGTTCTTTGATCCCGTCGACGGGCGACGGTTGGCGTGATGTTTTTGGTGGGCGAAGAGCACCCACCCTTGAATCTCCCGATGCCGGAACTCCCCGAAGTCGAAACCGTCGTCCGGGCCTTGCGCGCGGCGGCCACCGGAGCGCGGATCGAAGGGATTGTCCATGCCTCCCGTCGTGTCGCGCTCGGCAATCGTCCCGGCTGGCGACGACAGATCGTCGCGCGGACAATCGCAGCGGTCTCGCGTCGCGGCAAGTACATCATCATCCGAATGACCGGCGGATGCCACCTGGTCATTCACCTGCGTATGACCGGGCATCTGCGATTGCGTTCGAACCGGATCGGTCGTGGCCCGCACGACCGGCTGATCCTGACGCTGCGTGGCCCCGGTTCACGGAGATCACGGCAACTGGTGCTGGTTGACACCCGGCAGTTTGCCCGTGCCGACTACTGTCCCCCGGGAGGACTGTTGCAGCACCAAGGTCTGTCGAGACTGGGACCGGAGGCGACCGACATCGGCGACGAGGAGCTCCACGGCATCGCGGCGCGTTCACGGCGCTCGATCAAGGCGCTTCTTCTCGATCAACATGTGATGGCGGGGTTGGGGAACATCTATGCAGACGAGGCACTCTTTGCCGCCGGGATACACCCCGCCGCGTTGTGCCATCGGCTGGGCCGAACGCGCCTGATCCGGCTGCGGACTGAGATGGAGCGGATTCTGGCCGCGGCGATTGCGGCCTGCGGGACGACATTCGACACATTCTCCGATCTGACGGGGCAGGCGGGGGGATTTGCGCCGAAGCTCATGGTCTATGGGCGGACGGGTGAGCCGTGCCGAGTCTGTGGCCATTCGATCAAGCGCATGGTCATCGTCGGCCGGGGGACGCACTACTGTCCGGGGTGCCAGCGCAGATAGGCACTTGCGTCATCGTGTCCTGACCGCTGGGAAAACAAGGGGCTTAAGGGCGTGTTGAAAAAGCCACCGTTTCCGTGGCGCCGGGTGCCCACACCCGGCGCAAGTGGCTGTACATCAACGGTCGGGTGTGGGCATCCGACCGCACATGTGCGGAATTGGGAGGTTCTTCAACAAGCCCTTAAGCCCCTTGTCCTCTTACGGGGGAGGTGTTCCCGTAATGACCTCCACAGAAGACCGGCCCCGTAAACGCGCACGGGGCCGTTGTCGTCTCGACTCTGTCTCGCGCCGGTCAACCGGCGGAGAAGGTGACCATCAGCCGGGCACCGGGACGGATCGTGATCGAGAAGGGGGTCTCCGCAATCCCGTAGACGTAGAACGTCCCGGTCTCAAGCAGATCGAGGACGCCCGGACTGAGTTCCGGCATGTAATCGGCCGATTCCGTGAAGGTGATCTGGACGCTGTCGTTGCCGGGGATGAGAATTCCGCTGAGCACGCGGAAGGCGCTGTCGCGGACTTCCTGCGGCGTCGTGTACTCCCGCGCGGCAAAGAAGACTTCGCCGTAGGCCGAGTCTTCGAGGTTGTTGAGAATCGTCGCTTCGAACTTCACATCGACGATGTTCTGGATGTCCTCTTCGTGGTCCTTCCAGGTGTCGTTGTCGGTCAGATCAATGTACGCCGAATTCAATGCCTGATGCGTCGACACAATGGCATTGTCGATGTTGAGAACGATGATGAACTGGCCGGAGACGATGCAACCGGTGACGATGACCGCCAGAACCGCCGGCAGAGCGGAGAGGCGGATGATCCCTGGTCTTGTCTTCATGATTCCCTCCGCCTATCGGATGCCGAAGTAGTAGTTCAGACCGCCACGAATGTGTGCCCACTTGCGGGAACCGCCGCCGTCGAGAGGCAGGACCTCACCGGAGGCACGGATGTCGATGCCGAGCGATCCGGCGCCGATTTCCAGCCCCATGCCGGCACACCAGCCGATGTGCGAGTCGCTGAAGTCGCGGAAGTCGTTCTTCTCATTGTAGTACTTGGCACCGGCGAATGGGAAAAACCGGAACCCGGTAACCGGTCCAGCGGCGCCGAGGATCAGGTTGACGCCGACCGACGTGAACTTCGAGCCGTCGAATGTCTCACCGGGGGCATCATCGATCTCCCAATCGCCGTTCTTGAAATAGATGAAGTTGGGTTCGATCCCGAGCATTCCACCGATGGAGAGCCGCAGGTGGGCGCCATACAGGGTCCCGCGCGTGGCATCGTCCTGAACCAGCGGGATCGTGACACCGCCGAACCCACCCACGCCCCATCCGGTCGCATTGGCGACGCCAGCCGTTCCCAGGATCAAGACGGCTACCGTCGCGATCATCCTCGCCTGTTTCATTCCCGCTCCTTTGCGTGTTGGCTGAAAGCAGACCTTCCCATTCCCAATGAGGACAGGGAGGTGGAAAGCGTCAATGGAAAAAAGACGCGGTGAGATGTCTCCGCGCTCGCCGCGCGCGTAGAGCCGCCGCCCGTGCGGCCGGTATCGGAGGTCGATATTGCCTTAGATGGGGACCTGGCTGGCCAGGCAGTGGGGACAGAGGACATGTCGCGCGGGTCGAACTGACCAGGAGGTCCCCTGTAAGTCCCGGTGTGCTCGATCTTCCCAGCCGCCGCGGACGCGAAGCCGTCCGCACATCGGGCAGGATGCCGGTGATTCCGCTGCGCCCGATGGTGTCCACGGTGATGGCCAAATCGAGTCGAAGAACAGGGCGCGACCGATTTCCCCGGCCATCGCTTCCAGGATCGCGATGCGCGCAGGATGGAAGTGGTGGGGCCGGGGATCGGCGCAGTGAATCAGACCGAGTGGGAATCCGGCGCCACGAACCGGAACCAACGCCATCGAGGCGAAATCGGGATCGGGGCAGAACAGGTGCGCGGGCTGATCGGGAAGGTGACTGTGCGCGAATCGGAGTTCAGCGGCGGTGCCGAAGACCAGCGAACCGCTGGGAGTCCTCCCGGGGCACTCCGGATCGACCGTCTCCGTCAGGACTTGGGTGCACAGACACCGGTCGCGGGAGAGACTGAGGAGATTGCGACGTGAGCAGAAGTGCTCCGGGAATCCGAGATCGACCTCGAAGGGCGCGTGCCCTTCCTGATCGATGAGTCGAATGGCGACGGCCCGGCATTGCACGCATTGGCGCACGACATCAATGACTGCACCCAAACCGGACCGGCAACGAAGGTCGGCCGACTGCATGGTCACGGCGAGCCGGGCTCTGATGTCGTGCAACTGAAGGGCGGCTCCCGGGGTGTGCGTCACGCGGGAAACGCGATCATCGGCTGCGTCGAACTCAGTTTCCCGCACCGGCCATGGCGCTGTCGCGATCTCTGTCGGCATCTACATGTTATGTCGGCAACGAAGTGCGGCTTTGATTAGCCGAACTGCGACACCCAGCGAGGATTCCGTCGATTTGGGGGATCGTCAGGTCGTAGCGGTGGCGAAGACATCGAAGTCGATGTCGACAAGGCCCTGCAAGACAGCGACATAGGTGTCCACGAGCCGGGTCAGCGCCTGTGCGTTGCCTGCAGGGGCGACTGCGAGAAGCTCGGGTAAATGGGCGCGACCCCGTCGGAGGTGGTCTCTGGCTCGCTCCGCCTCATACCGGGCCAGTTGTCGGTACGATTCGGTCGCCGCGTTGGCGGCGCGCATGCGATGCAGATCGGCAACCGACAGGCCGAATCGTCGGAGGTCATCTTGTGGGAGATACACCAGGCCGCTGCCGCCTTGTGTCAGATCGGTGGCGACATCGCGCAGGATGTGGACCCAGTAACAGAAGATGGCCAGGTCCTCAGCGGCGTCGACGACGCGCTCGTAGGGCCAGGGGGAGCGAAAGCGGCCATCGGTGTGATCGATCTGCGGCTGCATGAGCACCAGGTGCATGAATACGACGGCCGGTGCCACCGAGGCTCCGGCCATGTATCCGCGCAGATGGTCCCAGTCACGAAACGCCGGTGTTGTCAGGTCGCTGCGCATCGCCCGGCCGAGTTCCTCCCACGGTGTCATCGGCAATTCGAAGCGCCCGAATGTGTCAGCGAGCGCCGCCCAAATGCCCGGAGAGTCGTGCGTCCCGGATTGGGCCTGCCGGACCCGCGCCAGCCAATCATCGAGGTACCGGGCGGCCCCAGCACGTGAGGATGCGGCGATTGTGGCACGGTGCGGGATGTCATCGATGAAGTCGTCAATGACGCGCATCGAGGCATAGGTGGCGGCGAAGGCGCGGCGTGTCTCGGGCCAGGCGAACGACTGGGCCGCCGCGTACAGGTGCGGCTTGTCGCGGCCTGCAACCTCCTCGCACAGATTGTAGGCGTCGACGAGTTGCGCGTTGGTACTCACGGTCGGCATGCTGATGGGCGCACCCTCATTTGATAGCGTCCAGAATCTCCGCCGTTTCCGGGAATCGTCCGGCCACGGCCTTGGAGAAGATCAGCCGGCCGTCGACTTTGACGTCAAAAACCCCTCCGGAACCGGGAATCAACTCGGGATCGATCTGGAGCCGGTCCTTGATCTCGGCCGCCAGACTGGCAGCCCGGGGCTGATAGTTTCACTCGTTGCAGTACTTTATGGTGATCTTCTTGGCCATGCGGTTCCTCCTATGGACGTGTGACGGTTCAACCTTTCATGGTATCGGGAGGGCGAGGCTCCCGCCGAGCCGCCGTGTCCTGTCTACGAAGACGAACAACGGCTCAGCAGGAGCTTCGCCCTGCCACGCTTGGCGTCTCTTGCCTGTCACCCCGAACGAAGTGAGGGGTCTGCTGTTTTGCAGGTCCCGGTGGGGGAAAAAGCAGATGTCTCGCTTCCCTCGGCTTCGCTCGGGACAAGTCGCTCGACATGACATCACCACGCTTGCGTTCGACTACAGGTACTCATGTCTCCCGATACAGCAGCCCGGTCGAACGCTGCACGGTCGGCAGGATGAGCATCTCGGCGATGTTGACGTGCGCCGGTCGATTGGCGGCCCAGACAATGGCTTCGGCAACATCGTCGCCGGTCAACGGTGTCGTCCCTTTGTAGACCTTGGCAGCGCGCTCGCGGTCGCCGTGAAAGCGGACCAGACTGAACTCCGTCTCCACCATCCCCGGATCGATCGATGTCACACGGATCGGCGTCCCAAACAGATCGAGCATCATCCCCTTGGTCAGTGCCCGGACGGCGAACTTGGTGGCACAATAGACATTGCCGTTGGGATAGACTTCGTGCCCGGCGATCGAGCCGAGGTTGATCACGTGCCCGCTGCCGCGCTTGACCATCCAGGGAATCACCGCGCGGCTGACCGCCAGGAGCCCCCGGATGTTCACGTCGATCATCTCATCCCAATCGTCCGGATTCCCTCCGTGCAACTTGTCCAACCCGCGCGACAGGCCGCCGTTGTTGACCAGGATATCGATGCCGCGCCAATTGTCCGGTAGCTTGTCCAGCTCGCTTCCGACCGACTTGTGCTGCCGCAAATCGAGACGCAAGCAGATGGCCTCCGTGTCGTGGGACTGTTTCAATTCCTCGGCGAGTCCCTGTAATCGATCCATGCGTCTTGCGGCCAGGATCAGACGCGCTCCCTCGCGCGCGAAGGCATGTGCGGTCGCCGCACCGATGCCCGCCGAGGCGCCGGTAATGAGGATGGTCTTGTCTTTGAGCGGTGTCATTGTCTGGGCGCTCCCGAATCTGTGCTCTACTCCAACTTCCCCACGGTGGCCAAGATGTGGTTCTCGGTGCTGAAGTGGTTCTTGGCCACGCGCAGCACATCCGGGACCGTCACTTGGCGCACATGCTCGGCCATGTAGTCGCTGTCGTCGTAGCCGCGACCGAGAAACTCATCGACGCCCATATAATACGCCTGATTGACGCGCGACAGCCGCGCCGTCAGCGATGACCCCCACAGCGTGTTCTGTGCGGTCTCCAGCTCGGCGGTGCTGACCGGCTCAGTTTGCAGGCGGCGAATCTGTGCCACAATCCCGGCTTGAGCAGAGTCGTAGTTGGCTTTCCCTGTGCCCATCGTGCAGACATACCAGCCGAAGTCGCGATCGAAGCCGACGGCGGCGCCCACGGAGTACGCCCACCCCTTCTTTTCCCGCAGTTCATCCCCCAGGCGGGCCGAGAGAATCTGAGCCGCGACCATGATCGCCGCGGCATCCGGATCGGCCGCGCCCGGCAGGGGGCCGCCCATGTAGATGTAAACCTGCTCCTTCTGCATCGGTTTGTGCTGCTTGACGACACCGGTCGGCGGTGTCGGCGCGGGAATGCCGCTGATGGATGGCGGTGTCCCCGCCGGGAGCCGGCCAAATGTCGAGTCCAGGAGTGCGAACGCGGCGGTGGGAGTCAGGTTGGTTGCGCATGTCAAAAGGATGTTCGCCGGTGCGTACAGAGTGCCGCGATGCTGCTGCAAGTCCTCGGAAGTGAACGTGCCGACCGTCTGCGGGGAGCCGAGGATCGTGTGCCCATACGGGCCATCGCCAAACAACGTCTTGTAGAACAACGCCCGGCAGCTCTGGCCGGTCGACCCCTGTTCCATGCCCAGAATCCCCATCACCTGGCGCTTGGTCAGTTCGACTTCTTCGGGCGGGAACGATGCATGTCCGACGAGGTCGGCCAGCAACGCCGCCCCCTTGGCGGCGTAATCATCGATCGTGGCAAACTTGATGAAAGTGAACTGCGGCGTCGTGTAGCGGTCATCGTACGGGATGTACGGGTTGTCGTTCGTGGTCAACTCCGCGCCGATGGCGGTGAGCGCGCGTCCGATCTGATCCTTGCTCATCGTCGGGGTTCCGCTGACCAGCATGCGGTTGACGAAGTCCGAGATCCCCGTCTCCCCTTCCGGCTCCAACGCCGACCGATACTGGCCCAGGATGTTGACGGCGAAGACACGCGAGTCGGGATTGCTCTTCACGATGGCGGTCAGGCCGTTGCCCAATACGCGTTTCTCGTAGATCGAGCGTTGTGATGGTTTCTGTGCGTCCGTTCTGGCGGCGGTCGTGTCCGGCGGCGTCACGATGGTGATCACCGAGTTGTCGCCGGTGAGGTGCTTGGCGGCGGCCTGCTGCAGCGCCGCTGGCGTGACCTGGGCCATGCGCGTGGGCAACTGGTCCATGAAATCATAGCCCGTGACCGCCAGCATCGGTGCCTTCATGATCGCGTAGTAGTGCAGTTTCTCCCGCAGGAAGACGTCCTCGACCACCAGACGGGTCGTCAACACGTGGATATCATCGGCTGTGATGGCGAACTGCGGGAGACGGCGCATGGTCTCATCGATTGCGGAGACGATGCGGTCGGCATTGGCCGGTTGGTCGGTGGCGACGCTGATGCGCAGCGCCGAGAACTCGGCTTGTGTCTCCAAGGCGGTACTGACGCTGGTCGCCGGCGCATCTTTCCCCTCGACGAGGGCCTTTTGCAGGGGCGAGAGCGTCCGGTCATTGAGGATTTCGGTCCAGAGTGCCAGAGGACAGTAGGCCGGATCGGAATAGACCGGGAGCCGCAGGTGCACGTCGACCCGCGTTTCGCCGACATCGGCGGTCGTGCGCTGGACGGTGCGTCCCACGATCGGCGGGACGGTGATCGCCGCCCGCGGCGGAATCTGTCGAGCCGGGTGTTGACCGTATGTCTGCTCCAACAGCGTCTGCATCGCCGGGGTGTCGAAGTCGCCGATCACCAGAAGGATCATGTTCCCCGGCTGGTAGTACGTATGGTAATAGTCGATCACTTCCGCGCGGGGAATGGTGGCGATGAGATTCTCGTAGCCGATCACCGGACGGGCGTAGGGACTGCCGGCGTAGGCCCAGCGGTCGTAGAACGCCTCCACGATGTTGTCGGGGGAGTCGTTGTCCTTGCGCATCTCCTCGATGACGATGTTGCGTTCCTTGGGAAAGCGGTCTTCCGGAAAGATCGAATGGAACAGCATGTCCTGCTGGATGTCGAGCGCCTCGGCGATGTACTCGGCCGGGATTAGCGACATGTAGGCGGTCACCTCCTTGCGCGTGAAGGCGTTGATGTAGCCGCCGAGGTTCTTGATGCGGTCGGAGATCTCCTCCTGGGTGCGGCGCGCGGTACCGTCGAACAACAGGTGCTCGAGGAAATGCGTGACGCCGTTGTTGAATTCGGTCTCATACTTCGCACCGGAGCGCACGAAGACGATCGAAGCGATCATCGGGCTGGAGTGGTTCTCCTTGAGGATCACTTCCAGTCCGTTGGGCATGCGGTAGCCGGTGGTCGGCGCTACCGGCGGACTGGTCGCCATCGTTGGGATTGTCCATATCGATCCCACGAGCATTGCCAGCGACACCCACAAGCCCCTCACACGGTGACAGACATTCGGCATTGGTCCTCCTTGGGAAGCATCGGGTCCCAATTAGCAGGGAAGGAATATACGCCGGGACGGCGGGTCGTTGAAGCGCTTTGACGGACGGGGAACGCGATTCTATAGACCCTCTTGACCAAGCGCCAGTTCATTGTCAGATAAGCAGTTGGGGTCCGTCCCAAGCGGCTCGCGGTCGACTGCGGTAGGCCGGTGTGGCCGCTCGGCCATCGGGCCTAAAGGTTTGACAATGTGGGAATCGGTCGTATATTGCGCGTCTGTTTTTCCGGCAGAAGCGACCGTGGAGCCGCCAGCCGGAAGCGTCTCACTCTACAAGAGTTGAAGGAAGACAGGATACGGCGATGGCACGAGGACAAGCCTGGAAGATCGGTCTGACGGCGTTTCTCATGGTGGGGTCGCTCTGGTACATGTACCCCACCATTCGTTTCTGGCAGATGGCTCCGTCGGAACGTGACGAGATGGCCCGGTACGACCCGAAGGGATGGGTCAATCTTCAGAAGAAGGTCATGAAGCTGGGGCTCGACCTCAAGGGCGGCATGCGCGTTGTCCTCCAGGTCGATCGCTCGAAGTTGAACCCCGATGAGGCGAAGGACGCGGTCGATCGGGCCAAAGAGATCCTGCGCAACCGGGTCGACCAATTCGGCGTGACAGAGCCGGTGATCCAAGTGCAGGGGCAGGATCGGATTGTCGTCGAGTTGCCGGGGATCAGTGATGTCGAGCGCGCCCAGGAGCTGATCGGGCGCACCGCCCAACTCGAGTTCAAACTCACCGAGTCGCCGGAGCAGGCGCAGTTGATTCTGGATCGTATCGACCGCACGCTGGAGGCCGCTGCCGGTGTCGACACGACAACGGAGCCCGCTCTCATGACCGATACGGCGGGGGAGAAAAAGGATGTCCTCGAGGAGCTCTTCAAGGCCGACACGACCCGTAAGAGCACCGAGTCACCTCAGACCGCGGAGGCCGGGAAGGACACCGGCGAGATCCTGCCGCCGCAGATTCCCAGGGAGAGTCCGCTGAGTTCCCTGTTGGACCCGGCGGGCGGGATGGGGTGGACCGTCCTGAAGGATGAAGTGCCGCTGGTGCAGAACATTCTCGCCCGCTCCGACGTCACCAAGCTGATTCCGCCCGACGTCGAGTTTGCGTGGGGAACCCGGACGTCTTACATGGGCGGCAGTGAGGTGGAGCATCTCTACATCCTCAAACGCCAGGTGGAGATGTCGGGGAAATACCTCACCGATGCCAAGCCGTCGTTCGACCAGTTCCGCAAGCCGATCGTCAACTTCCAATTGACACGTGAAGGGGGGCGAATCTTCGCCCGGGTCACCGGCGCCAATCTCAAGAAGCCGTTGGCGATCGTCCTCGACGGACGGGTCGAATCGGCCCCCGAGATTCAGTCGCGGATTCAGGATCGCGGTCAGATCACGATGGGGACCGGTTCATCCTACGAAGACGCCAACGACCTGTCGATCGTGTTGCGGGCGGGAGCGTTGCCGGCACCGGTCACGATCATCGAGAACAATGTCATCGGGCCCTCGCTGGGGCAGGACTCGATCAACCGCGGCATGTCGGCCTCACTGTTCGGCCTGATCGCGGTCTTCCTGATCATGGTGGTCTACTACAAGCTCTCCGGACTGATTGCCAATCTGGGCCTGATGTTGAACGGCGTGTTTCTGCTCGGCGTGATGGCGGTCCTCCATGCCACGCTGACGATGCCGGGGATCGCGGGGTTCATCCTGTCGCTGGGAATGTCGGTCGATGCCAACGTGCTGATCTTCGAGCGCATCCGCGAGGAAATGCGGGCGGGGAAGTCGATCCGGCATTCGATCGATGCCGGGTATGCGCGCGCGATGTCGGCGATCATCGACTCGCATGTCACCACGTTGATCACCTCTCTGGCGTTGTTCATCTTCGGCACCGGGCCGGTCAAGGGATTCGCCGTGACGCTCTTCTGGGGCGTGGCGATCAGTCTGTACACCGCCGTGGTCGTGACCCGGACGGTGTTTGATTTTCGCAAGAACTACCAGACGCTGTCGATCTGACATCGTCGCGCGGGAAAGGATAGCGGGCCATGCCCATCCAGATCATTGGTGAGACGAATATCGATTTCATCGGCAAGCGCAAGATTGCGCTCACGATCTCCGCGTTGCTGGCGCTCCTGGGCGTGTTTGCGATCGTGATGATCACGATGGGCCGGGCCAATCTCGGGATTCAATTCACCGGTGGGACGATGGTCGAGGGGTACTTCGCGCAGGCCGTCGACATCGGGGATCTGCGGGAGGCGTTGTCGCGGGGCGGCATTTCCGACGTGGAGATCGTGCAGATCACAGGGCGGCCCCAGCCGCACACGTTTCTGATCCGTTGCAAGGCGGAGGAGGGCACGGCCCGCAAGGCCCAGACGGTGCTCGATCTGATCCGCCAGTACTTCCCCGACAACGCATTCACCATGGATTCCGTCCACGAGGTTGGACCCGCGGTCGGCAAGACCCTGCAGGCGCAGACCCGTTGGGCGGTGCTGATTTCGCTTGTGGGCATCCTCCTCTATATCACCCTGCGCTTTGATTTTCGGTTCGGCGTCGGCGCCACGATCGCCACGTTCCATGATGTGCTGGTTGTGATCGGGGTCTTCTACCTGATGAACATCGAGTTCAACATCCTCTTGATCTCCGCCATCCTGACTTTGGCGGGCTACTCGCTGACCGATAAGGTCACGGTGTACGACCGCATCCGCGAGAATCTCAAGAAGTTCCACCGTAAGGCCGATTTCGTGCCGATGATCAACCGGTCGATCAACGAGGTGTTGTCGCGCACCATCATGACCGGAACCACGGTGCTGGCGGTGCTGATCATCCTGTGGCTGGTCGGCGGCCCCGTGTTGCGTGATTTTGCGATGGCGCTGATCCTCGGGATTCTGGTCGGCACCTATTCTTCGATCTTCGTGGCCTCGCCGATCTACGTGGAGTGGGAGAACCGCAGCCCGAAGCGCTTCCGCTCCTGATCGGGCTATGACCCCCGTTGATTTCTCTTGCCGCCGGGAATCCGGCGGGGTATAAGCGCCTGTGGAGCGGCGATTGAATGGCCGGGCCGCCCGTGAGGAAAGGAGGTCGAATGCGTAGACAGGCATTGTGTGCGGCTGTCGTGTTGTCGGGCGTAGTGTCCGCCTTGCTCGGGTCGTATTCCCAGGCGGCGACTGTCACGGTCGGGAGCCCGGGGGCGGCGGTTGTGGATATCGATTCGCTGTTGGCGATGAACCCGCTCGGAAGCGACCAGCCGTACCGTTCCGATGTGATTGCTTGGGATTCGGCGTCCAGCATGCACTTGACCCAAGTGCAAGGGGTGATGGAGAGCCATCGCCACTTGAACCATGAAGAGAATGTCTGGATCATCCGCGGCGCCGGACGGCTGACGTTGGGCACAGAGAAAATCCGCGTGATGGCGGGGCAGGTGATCCACATTCCCCGCAATACGCCGCACGCGTTTGCCAATCTGGGATCGTCACCGGCGGTCGTGATCTCGGTCTTTGCGCCGGCCTTCGACGGGAAGGACCGCGTGTACGACACCACACCGAAGACGGATGGCTCTGCGCCGGTGAAATGAGTGCTGTTGATGTTGTGGTCGCGAAGCCGCGGTTCTAGAACGACGGTGGGCGGAGCCCACCCTACAACGCGCGTAGGGTGGGCTTTGCCCACCATGCTGCTGATTCTGATTGCGCCGGCAATCGGTTCTTCCTCGGTCACCGCCCAACCCTTGCGGCGTCCGGCTCAGGCAGAGACCGCGCCGGTCGATCCTTCGCATTTCACGGTCGCACGATTGCAGTATCCCGGCGGCGGGGACTGGTACTGGGGATCGTCGGCGATTCCCAATTTGCTCGACTTCATCGATGACAACACTGACATCCTGATCGATCACGATGAAGTCCGAGTCAAGGTCTCTGATGACATGTTGTTCTTCCAGCCGTTCATCTTCAGCACGGGACACGGGAATATCCGGTTCTCCGATGATGAACTGGTCACGATGCGCCGCTATCTGACCGGCGGCGGCTTCTGGTTGATCAATGATTCGTATGGGATGGATGCGGCGGTGCGTCGCGAACTCAAGCGCATCTTCCCCGATCGCGAATTGGTGGAACTCCCCTATTCGCATCCGATCTACCAGACGCCCTATCAGTTTCCCGATGGTCCGCCGAAGATCCACCTCCATGACGGCAAACCGGCGCGCGGGTATGCGATTCTCGATGGCGATCGCGTCGTGGTCTACTATGTGGTCGAGTGCGACATTGGCGACGGCTGGGAAGATCCGCAAGTCCACAAAGACCCACCGGAAAAGCGCCTGGCCGCCCTGCGCATGGGAACCAACATCGCCGTGTATGCGCTGACGCATTGAAAAGGGAGGGCGGCCACATCGGGCCGCCCCTACAAGACAAAGCGTGATTCCGTAGGGGCAGGCCTGTGTGCCTGCCCAATTGTCTGGACACAGCAGGGGGTATCCATGCAGATCACGTTTGTCAGCCTCTTGGTCAATGATCAAGAAGCGGCGCTGCGTTTCTACACGACCATGCTGGGATTCGTCAAGATGGCCGATATCCCGATGGGTGAATACCGATGGCTGACGGTCTCGTCGCCGGAAGGTATCGCGGGTGCCGAGCTGGTCCTGGAGCCGTCGGCTTTCCCTCCGGCACAGGTCTATCAGAAGGCGCTGTATGATGCCGGGATTCCGGCGACCGCGTTCATCACCAGCGACATCCAGGCCGAGTACCGGGGTCTGAAGGAACGTGGTGTCCGTTTCCGGGGGGAGCCACAGAGCATGGGTCCCGTCACCTTGGTGCTCTTTGAGGACACCTGCGGGAATCTCATCAGTCTGGTTCAGCCAGACTGAGACATCGATGTCCCTCCCGCCCTTCGGGTGGGGCACAGAAGTACAATGCCGAAAACGAGATCAGGCGGCAGATTTCGGTGCCGTCGATTGCGCGGTTTCTGCGTAGAAAGTGTTGAGTTGTCGCGGCCAGCTGGCCGCTTGTACGTATCTGCAGTCACCTGAGCCGTTTCGAGGAGCCGACAGACGATGACACCGATGCCGGGTTTGGATGCGCTGTTGACACGGTTGCGGCGAATGCGCCGTACAGCGATTGCCTTTGAGTGGCTGACACACCTGGGCTGGGTCGTCGCCCTGGCTTCGGTCGTGTTCGTGCTCCTGGCGCTGACGGCGGCGGTCCTGATTCCGCCGTCGGCGATCCGTGTCACCGTTGTTGTCGGTTTTCTGGGTTGTATCGCCGCTCTGATTCTCTGGGCGGCGGCGAAAGCGACAATCTGGTCGCCACGGCATGAGCGGCTGGCGCTGGTCGTTGAAAAGCAGCATCCCGAATTGGCCAACCGGCTCATCGCCTCCCTGCAATTGGCCGACCGGGTGCGCTCCAATCCTGAGCAGTACTCGCTGGCGTTGATCGATTTGACCATCCGTCAGGCGACACAGATGGGCGACGCCATCGATTTCGCGGCGGCTTTGGATCGGTCCCGCCTACGCCGTTCGGCGCGTTGGGCGGGAGTCAGTCTGGGTGCGGCGCTGCTGTTGGCGATCCTGTTTCCCGGCTTGGCACAACGGTCATGGGAGGCATACTCCCGTCCACTGACCGATTACTCGGCACCGATCCCGTACACGCTGACCGTGGAGCCGGGATCAGCCGAAGCGGTCAAGTTCGATGATTTCCGTATCGCGGCGCGGGTGACCGGCACCGATCTGCCGCACGACGTTCGCATCCTGCAGCGTTCCGAGGGCGGTCAGTGGCGGACATATGGCCCGCTGACTGCGGCGGTTTCGGAGACTCCCACCGGCGCGAGTGCGCCTTCGTTCCGCGAGTTCCGCCACACGATCCCCCAGGTGAAGCGCGACTTCGAGTACTATGTGATCGCCGGTGAGCGGACATCACCGGTATACACGGTCACAGCGGTTGATCGACCACGCGTCAACCGACTGCGTCTGGAGATCTTTCCTCCCGCCTACACGGGATTGGCCGCCAGCGCCATCGATGAGAATGACGGGGCGGTCACGGCCCCCGTTGGGACAACGGTCAAGATGCGCGTCGAGTCGAACCGCGATTTGAGTTCAGCGCAGATCGTCTTCTCCGGCAGCGCCGCGCGGCCGATGGAGGTGCGCGGGATGTCGGCAACGGCCGAGCTCAAAGTGGAGCAGAACCGCTCCTACCATCTGGCCTTGGTCGATGAATCCGGGCGCACCAATCCGCATCCGATCGAGTACATGATCACGGCGATTCCCGATCGCGACCCGGCGGTCGAGATCGTCCTGCCGGGGCACAACAGCGACCTGAACGACAACATGGCGGTCAATCTCAAGATCGTCGCGCGCGACGACTATGGGTTCTCGCGGCTGACGTTGCACACGCGGTGGGTCTCGGAGGGGCGCGAACGCGCGGTGCGGGACTTCGCGATTCCCAACAGCCGGGTGCAGGGGGAACGGTTGGAGTCGGCGTACTTCTGGGATCTGGCGGGATGGGGATTGATGCCGGAGGATGTCGTCTACTATTACGTGGAGGTCGCCGACAACGATGCGATCGCCGGGCCCAAGACCGCCTCGAGCAAGATGTTCGCCGTGCGGCTCCCCTCGCTCGATGAGATGATGGCCGAGTTCGAGGCCGAGCGTGAGGCCGACATCAATACCCTCGACCGGGTGATGGAAGGCGAGCGGGAGATGGCGCGCCGGATCGAGGAGTTGCGCCGCGAGTTGGCCGCCAAGCCCGAGGTCGACTGGGACAAACAGCAGAAGCTCGGCGATTTGGCCCATCAGGGGCAGGAATTGGAAAAGCAACTCGATCAGATCGCACAGAACATGCAGAAGCAGGTCGCCGAGGCGCAGCAGAAAAAGCTGGCCTCCATCGAAATGATCCAGAAGATGATGGAGGCGCAGCAGCTCTTCAATGAAGTCGCCACCGACGAGATGAAGGAGGCAATGCGCAAGCTGGCGGAGGCGATGCAGAAGCTCGATCCCAAGGAGATCGAGCAGGCGCTGGCGAACATGAATCTCTCACAGGAAGAGATGATCAAACGCCTGGATCGCACCATCGCCTACCTGAAGAAGCTGCAGGCGGAGCAGAAGGTCGATGCGATGATCAAGCGGCTGGAGCAGATGCTGGCCCAGCAGGAACAGATCAACAAAGAGGCCGCCGAGAGCAAGAAGGACGAGCTTCCCGATCTGGCCCCCACTCAGGAGAAGCTGAAGTCGGACTTTGAGCAGTTCGCCGCTGATCTGGCCGCCGCCGAGTCGCTGTTGACGACGGCGCAGATCGCCCCGCCCGAGCAGGTCTCCGAGTTCTGCCGGTCGGCGCAGAAATCCCCCGCACCGGACCAGATGGATAAGACCGCCACGAGCATGAAGCAACGCAATGAGCGCGGTTCCAAAGAGGGTGGCGAGCAATGCGCCGCCTCGCTGAAAGCGCTCCTGGAACAAATGAAGAAGATGCAGGAGCAGATGGACTCGCGTCAACGCGAGGAGATGGCCAAGGAGCTGCGCGAGGCGCTCGACAAGGTGCTCTATCTGTCGGACAAGCAGGAGGACATGATCAAGCGCACCGATGAGCTCGATCCGAATTCGCTGTCGTTGCGCGACATGGCCGCCGAGCAGGAGGCGCTGCGCACCGCCACCGATAATGTCGCCAAGCAGATGGCGGAGATGGCCAAGAAGTCGACCTGCATGTCGAGCAAGGCGGGGCAGATGCTCGATGCGGCGATGGACAAGATGCAAAGCTCGGGGCAGTGCCTCTCGGATCGTCGCGGTTCGGCGGCCGGGGGGAACCAGCGCGACGCTATGTTCAGTCTCAATCAGGTCGCCGGGCAACTGGCCGAGGGGATGGAGAAGAACTCCGGGCAGTGCAAGAACCCCGGCTCGTGCGACAACCCCGGCGGCTCCGGCGGCGAGAAGATGATGCAGTTGAGCCAGAAGCAGGGACGGTTGAACCAGCAGATGCCGGGGCCGAATGACCAGGATGGCGGCATGTCCGAATCGGAGCGGGAAACCCTCAAACGTCTCCGTGGGGAGCAGGAGGCGATCAAGCGCGGCGTCGAGGACCTCAACTCCGAGATCGGCAGCAAGGAGAAGACCCTCGGACGACTCGACAAGCTGGCGGAGGAGATGCAGAAGGTGATCGAGGACATGGAGCGCTCCGAGGTCACCAACCAGACGCTCGATCGGCAGCGGCGCATCTACACGCGCATGCTCGACTTCCAGAACTCGCTGGAACGGCAGGACTACAAAGAGGAACGCAAGGCGCAGTTCGGCACCGACATCCGTCACGCTTCGCCCGCGGTGCTGGAAGAGGCCGCCGGTCTCACCGACGAAGAATACGAACGCCTCCTGACCCGCTACCAGGAAGAGGGTTACCCCAAGGAGTACGAAGAGACGATCAAGGCGTATTTCCGCGCGCTGGTGGAGGCGCGGGGGAAATAGACAACAACCTCAACGAAGTTCGATGAAGGGGCGGCTGCAGGACTGCCCCTTGTGTTTTTGGGCTTTCCCAACATGTCAGAGAGGTGGGAATACTCTGCTGTCCTACGGGTAGTGTTCTCGTGCAAAGGCGCAGAGACCAGATCATCAAGAAATGTGTTGCGGCCCAGTTCATCGCAGTTACGCTCACGGGGTGCGGGACATCAGATGGCAGCAATTCCCCTGCACCGCTAGGCTGCCCTCTTCGCGTTCGAGTCGCGGAGGTTGACAAACCGTATCACTCGGGAGTACTTGATCCGATCATCCAATTGACAACCGTGTGGGCGTACTCCGGATGCGATTGTGAGATTGTCCTGTCTTACCGACGTCGCTCGCAGGGGACGCTGCATTGTCGCGTTTTGGGCGTTAGTTGCGACATGGTGTTCGAGGGCTGCAACCATCCTGCAGAGGGCACATTTCCCCTGCCGCAGATTCCCCTCGAGTACGACGTCACGATCTCCTATCAGGGATTCCTCGACCGCTACCACGTCCACATTGACGACACGCTGATCCGCCTCACCCCTTTGGAGCGGCACTTCACCATTCTGACTGACTCCGTTTACCATCGCGGGCACTGACCGGATTTCACTCCGACCGCATCTGAACTTCGTGAGCCACACACAGGCTGTTTGTGCGCGTGTGGCAGTCGACAGGGCATGCACAAGGGGCCCGATCCCAAGGGATCGGGCCCTTTGTGCATGGCACCCTGTGCGTGTCGTGATGCCTCATGAGAAAAGGTAACCGAAGGTGAGTGGGGTTTGCGGGGTTGGGTTCATGCTTCATGTGACCGGAGTTGATGAAAGAGAGAGCGGAGCCTGTGGTCAATCTCCTTTTTCAGTTGGAAGGGATTGAGCGTTTGGTGAACGGCGGCGAGTGTCTGTTTGGCGCTCGGGGAGAGGTGCGGGGAAGCGAGCAGGCGGCGATAGGGGGTTGTGGGGACATCGTATG
>JBFMGX010000035.1 GCA_040752595.1 Candidatus Zixiibacteriota bacterium | reverse complement strand
TCGTCCCGACCAGAAGGCGTACCATCTCATGCAGAAAACGGTCGGCGCGAACGTGATAGACGAGCAGCTCCTTCTCGCTTTGCCAAGATGACTCGGTCACGCAACAGAGACTGCTCTCCTTGCGGGACGCGGCACGGCAGAAGCCGGAGAAATCACGGTTCCCGACAATGATAGCCGCGGCATCGTCCAGCAAGCGGCGTTCCAGTGGTGCAGTGACCAGCCAGTGCCGATCGCGGCCGAACGGCGTGGGTCGTGTGGCGATCCGGTAGCTGTAGTGGCGGCCGGTGGCGCTATAGCGCGCGTGAAACGTCGGGTCGACCGGGACTACGGAGATCACAACCAGATCGGGCGGCAGCGCCCTGCCCAGTCGTTCCAGTAGTTCATCCGGCCCGACACCAGCGTCGGCATCGAAGTGCGCCACCATCCCGGCGGCGTGAACGCCGGTGTCGGTGCGGCCGGCGCCGGTCACGGCCACGGGGGATCCCACTCTCAAGAGCCGTCCCAGCCATGTTTCCAACTCCCCCTGCACGGTGCGCAGTCCCGGCTGGAGTTGCCAGCCATGGAAGTCACGGCCGTGATAGGCAAGATCGAGGCGATAACGCACGATTGAGTCCTTCAGTGAAGCCGGAACCATAGCCAGGCGGCCCATCCCGCGAACACAACCACGGAGAGGAACCAATCGATGCCGCGAAACCGGAGGGCGAGAACCATCGCGGGGGTGCGGCGCACATCCATCCCGCGGGCGGCCAATGCCAGCGCGAGCTGGTCGCCGCGACGGAGCGCCGCCGCGAAGACCGGGACCAACAGCGCCGGCAGCGACCGCCACCGTGCCCACAGCGATCCCGCGAAACGAATCCCGCGCGCCTGTTGCGCCAAACGGATCGCGTGGCTCTCCCGAACCAAGAGCGGGAACATCCGCAGCACGAAGAACGCAAAGTAGAAGATGGTCTCGACAGGTACACCGACGCGTCGGAGCGGAAGCAGAGTCCGCGTCACCCCCGCCGCCATTCCCAACGGTGCGGTTACCAGAGCCGCGAGCGCGGCCAACACAGCCAGGGCCATCAGGCGCAGGCCCATCCGCATACCGAGGAGCAGGCCGGTCTCGGTCAGTCTGAGCATGCCCCACTGAAGGACGATGTCATCGCCTGCCGACACGAAAATCGCATACAACAGCGCGGTTGCCACCGCGACCAGCAAGGTCCAGGCGAGCCAACGGCGCGGGAGCGGTGCAGACGCGTGTCCCTGACGCGACATTCCCGCGAGAAGCAGAATCAGACCCAGTGCCCAAGCGAGACCACCGGCAACCGACGTGGTCGCGATCACCCACACGGCAGTCGACAGGAAGACCAGTCCGGCGGCTCGGGGATCGATGCGGGGAATGACCATGCCGTGCTGTCCGTGTGTCGGCCGGACCGGATTCACAACGAGCCCAGTCCCCCAAGAAGCAGACCCCTCGCTCCGCTCGTGGTGGCGGGGATTCCCATTGTCCGGGTAAGCATGTCGTTTCGAGCGAAGCGAGGAACCTGCTGTTCCATGAACGAAGGGCATCCGGCCCATGCTGTCGGGGATTCAGGGACCATCCGACGATTCCATTCCCCGGCCCGCAGCCGTATAATACGCCCCATGGCCCGCCAGAAACAGAAGCCCGAAGGTATGCCGAGGCCCGTTGCCGGGGTCACCGACGGTACGGGTGATTTCAGCCCGAGAAACGCGCGAGACGCTCTGTGGCTGGGAGCGATCTTCGTTTTGGCCTTACTCGCCCGTGTGATCGTGCTCTGGCAGTTGTCGCGAAACAACCCCGGGTTCTTCGATCCGACCGTCGATTCCCGTTGGCACTACCTCTGGGCCAAGAGCATCGCCGCCGGGGACTGGCTGGGCTCCGGAGTCTTCTATCGCGCCCCGCTCTATCCCTACCTGCTGGGGATCTGGATCACGTTGTTCGGCGACGGACTCTGGCCGATCCGACTGGCTCAGGCGGTGATCGGCTCACTGTCCGCCGTATTGGTCTGCCTCATCGGCGCCCGGGGATTCGGGCGGCGCGTCGGCATCACCGCGGGGCTGATCTGGGCGATCTACGGGACCATGATCTACTACGAGACCGAGCTTCTCATCGAGGTCATCGTCGTTCCGTTCACGCTTCTGGCGATTTGGCTGGCGATGCGGGAACATGGGCAGACACCCGTTCGCCTCTGGCGTTGGCTGACGGTCGGCATCGTGGTGGGACTCACGGCGATCGCGCGCCCCAACATCCTGTTGGCCCTTCCGGCCTTCTGGATGTGGAGTTGGACTCCCGCCGACCGGCCTTCGCGCACCCGACGGGAGCGCTGGAGCGGCCCCCTGGCTGTGACCTTGGGAGCGCTCCTGCCGATTGTTCCCGTGACGGCACGCAACTTCATGGTCGGGAACGACCCGGTGCTGATTTCCTACCAGGGTGGCGTCAACCTCTACCTTGGGAACAACCCCAAAGCCGATGGGCTGACGATGAGTATGCCCGAGGTAACGCTCGACGAATCCGTGGAGTGGAACGAGTTTGTCCGCACGACCGATTCGATCGCATCGGCGCTGGCCGGCAGGTCGCTCCGCCCCTCCGAGGTGTCCTCGTTCTGGACCAGACGCGCGCTGGCCTACATGACCGCACACCCCCTGGCCGCCACCTGGGGAATCCTGAAGAAGACCTACTATTTGTTCAACGGCTATGAGACCGGGGACCAGACCGATATCTACGCGTATACGCGCTATTCATCGCTCCTGCGGAGACTCATCTGGCACTTCGGCATCTACTTCCCCTATGGGTTGATTGCACCGCTGGCGGTATTGGGAATACCGTTGGCGTGGCGGGTCTCGTCACGTACCCGGCCGTTGATGGTCTATACCGTGCTCTATGCGTTGACGGTGATCGGGTTTTTGGTGACGGCGCGACACCGTCTGCCGATTCTGCCGATGATGGTACTCTTCGCCGTGGCCATCGCCTGGACGCTGGTCGAGTATATGCGCACGGGGAAGACGTTGAAATGGCTGGTGATCGGCGGTGTCGTTGCGATTCACCTGTTCGTCTTCAACCGGCCGATTGTCGAACGGATCATGGCCAATCCCACCTTCACGCTCTACCAGGAAGCCCTCACCTTGGACCGTCGGGGCGACTATGCCCAGGCCGTCGAAGTGTACGAGAAGGCGCTGGCGATTGACCCGTCTCACCTGGCGTCCCTGCGCAATCTCGCCTACGATCTGGTGCGCGTGAAAGAGTACGATTCCGCTGTGGCCGTCTCCTTCACCTACATGAGACACCGGAGCAGCGATGCCGAAGTCATCAACAACATGGGGCTGGCCTATCTCGGCAAGGGCGACACCGGCAAAGCCGAAGGGTGTTTTCGCATCGCCGTCCGCACAAACCCCAATCTCGGGCAGCCGCATCTGAACCTGGGGGACATCGCGCGGGCCAGGGAACAGATCCCCGTTGCGGTCCAGCACTATGCCGCCGCCGTCGCGGGGGACTCGGCCTTTGCCCCGGCCTACAATGCGCTGGCGCTGATCTTCACCGCCGCCAAGAACTACACCGAAGCCATCCGTCTTCTGAAGACCGCAACGGCGCATGCGCCCGGCAGTGTGACGAGTTGGGCGAACTTGGGTGCGGTGTACCTGGAAAACGGGCAGCCACTACCGGCCATCGAGGTACTCGGCAAGGCGCTACTCTTGCAGCCGTTGACCGGGGCGGTTCGGGTGAATCTGGCCGTGGCCTACGTGCGTGCCGATTCCGTTGAAGCGGCCCGGGCACAGTTGCAGGAAGTCCTGAAGCATGAGCCGCAGAACGCGACCGCGCTACGGCTGATTGCCAAGATCGATTCAGTGCTCGGCGCGGCTCACTGAGAGCCTCCAGCAGAATAAACGAAGGACACCCTCGCCCGATTCGGCCTCCGGCGGAATGGGGCAGGGCACCTGGCCTCCGCTCGGTCAGATGCTCTTGAGAACATACGGGTTTGACGTACAGGACAAAACGCAAAGGGCGCGGAATCCGCGCCCTGTTGATAGCTCCCACTGATCATCGCCAAGACCGGAAGACAAGGGGCTTAAGCCCTTTGCTCACCCAAGTCATGGCCAGATGCCACGGTCTTCGTGAGACCATGCAGCCAATTCCGGCAGGTTGCTGAAAAACGCAGAAGACATGGATCGGTCCCACCATTGTCATCCTGAGTCCGCCTTTGGCGGACGAAGGATCTGCTGTTTCGCCCCATGAAACCAAAAGCAGATTCTTCGCCCCGCCAAAGAGCGACGGGGCTCAGAATGACATGGATGGTCCTTTCTCAGCCTCCCGCTAGTAATCGGTCGAGGCGAAATAGCGTTCGATACGGCCGAGGAAGTCATTGACTCGGGCTTGATCGGTGGCGCCGCTCTTGGCCCGGCGACGGGCGCTCTGCGTCGACTTGGCGTACTGCATCGCACCGGACAGCGACTGCTCCATCTTGGCCATGAAGTCGTCCTGCGAGGGATGGAGCTTGGCGGAGGCCTCATAGAGGAAGGGGATCGAGGCCCCCATCTTGTTGGCCAACACCGTCGTGTCGAACTTCTGTTCCAAGGCATAGGGCAGCGGCAGGAACATCACCAGAAACAGCAGATACCCCATCATCACCCACCCGAAAATCAGGCCGACGACCGCCCCGCCGAATTGGTCGTACTTGCCGACCTTCTGCACATTGACGGCGCGTGAGAACAACCGCGCCAACAGGCGGAACAGGGCGAACAGCAGCATGGACGAGAGTACGAAGGCCCACATCGACACCCAGATCGGTGAGGCATGGAAGTAGGCCGCCAGTTCCCGGGTGAAACCGTCATTGTAGTGCACGGCGATGATGATGGCCACAGCCAGCGCCAGCGTGATGAACAGCATGCGCAGGAAGCCACGTTTGGCCGCCCAGGCCGCACAGGCCACCACGCCGATCAAGAGCACCAGATCGATGAGATTCATGCCCCGCCTCCTGCGGCCTGGCAACGCCTGGAACGAGGCAACCCGGCATCCCACCGCCATGGGATGCTGCCTCGAATGGGACCGTTCAAGCCGCTGTGATTCCCGTGAACAGGATCGTCCTGATCCCCCAGAGACACACTCCGGCGGCCGGAGATTGAAGCTCCCGCCACCCATTGGCTATGTCGGCGGGTCGGCTGGTCTTGATCGCCGGCCAACCCGCACGATTATGCTGTAGTGATGCTATACCGCACCGCATCGGCCGGGCCTACTTCACCCCGCCAAAGCGCTTGCGATCTTGTGCCCCCCGGCCTTTTCCGCCCCCTTGAAGGACTGCCCGTGTCTTTCGTACTGCGCCAGTTGCGGCTGTTCTTCAGAACCGTGAACGAGCGTTTCCCTGCCGATTACTCGTTGTAGCTCCGTTTGCGACTGCGCCGTCTGGCTTGATTCAGCTTCCGTTTCTTGCGGTCCGATGGCTTCTCGAAGTGTTGGTGTTTCTTAATGTCCGACAATATCCCTGCTTTCTCACATGTCTTATTGAATCTCTTCAGGGCCTTCTCGAAACTCTCATCGTCGCGTACGCGAACGCCGGTCATCCAAGCGTTCAACTCCTTTCAAACCGGTACCTGTGCGTTATAGGGTTCTTGCCGAACTCGACTCCTGTTAACCGTTTAGCGGCCGCCTCCCGGAGGGCACACCAACCCCTCCCTGCCGAACGGAATTACGGTGGGGGCGCAGAAAATGTCAATGAGAAGTCGAACTTGGAGCGTCGGAACTTGACGTCAGCGATGCCCATGGTTTCTCTATCGTTCCGGGCACTCCCTTCAAGTAGTTGAGCGACAATCTGTTGTGCCGCCGACACCGGTCTCCGGGGCGGGCTCCTCAGTGGCCTCAAGCCCTTGTCCGGCGTCACTGTACTTCAAGGACACGGGTTTTCAACCCGCGGAAGTGAGGGCACGGCCCGCCCGAGGCGGACAAGCACGCTGTGCCCCTACGGATGGGGAATCGTGATCGCGCAGAAGACGCTGGACTCATCGACCTCGTCGATTCGCACCTCGGCGCCGAGGTCATCGACCAATGAGCGGAAGTACTCCGGGGTGACGGTCGTGGCGGTGAAGCCATCCTTGCAGACGATCACACCGTCGCGCGTCTTGTCGTGGTCGATCTCGCCAAGCAGACCGGCTGCCGACTGACGTTCGAACCAGTCCAAGCGGTCGTTCCAGAACTTCTCCGAATAGCTCGAAAACAGCGCCAGTCCAGCGGGTCTCGTGACCCGGACGGCCTCGCAGATGACGGCGCGTTGATCGACATGGAATGCCGAGATCCCGTTCTGGATGCAGACGACGAGATCGAAGGTGCGATCGGCAAAGCCGAGATGAAGAGCATTCATGCATGCCAGGTGGCAATTGCCGATACCGCGCAGGAGGTCCTGTCCCATTCGCAGACTCGCAAGGGACGTGTCGATTCCGATCACCGCTTTCGCCCTCGCCGCCAAGCGTGGGACGACGCGCCCATATCCGCATCCGAGTTCGAGAACGACGTCGCCGGGACGGATATTCCCGGCCACGTGATCGATTTCGGCCTCGAGATACTGCCGCACACGTGGCGGTGCGATCTCATAGACGCGGCGGAGGCGTTCGGCGGAGAGGTGGTCGGTGTAGTAGTCGCTCACTTGTCGCCCTGTCGCGGATTTTTCCCGCCGTCAGGGGGCTGAAAGCCCCCTGTCCGCAGGACGTTGGTGTTTCGAGGACAGCGGGTTTTCAACCCGCTGTTGGTGCGTGCGGCCGACTCCGTTCGCCACAAGCAGAGCACGCACGCTATTGTCACCAGTCGCTCAGAATCCCCCCATCTGTCGCCCGGCCAGGAAATGGTAATGCAGGTGATAGACGATTTGTCCCGACTCGGGGCCATTGTTCACGATCAGGCGAAACCCGCGGTCGAGGAATCCCAGCACGTCGGCGACGGCTTTGATCTGCGCATTCATCTGTACGAGGACATCCGGAGGCGTGTCAATGAAGGTCGGGTAGTGCGCTTTGGGACAGATCAGAACGTGCGTCGGCGCCTGTGGACGGCGATCATCGAAGGCGATGACATCGTCCGATTCATAGCGGATCTTCGCCGGCGCCTGACGGGCGATGATACGACAGAAGATGCAACCGGGATCGAAGGGACGATCGGGGCGCGACGGTGGAGGAGTGAGGGTCATAGTTCTCCCAGATGGTGCATCACCAGTGTCAACGCCGCGATGGCGGCGGTTTCGGCACGCAGGCGTCGGGATCCCAGACGAATGGGTCTGACTCCTGCCTCGACCAAGAGCCGACGTTCGGCGTCGGTAAACCCGGCCTCGGGGCCGACAATCACAACTGTCCGGCGCGGCGTCGGGGTCGAATCCGCGGCATTCCCCAGCGCAACACCATCATCGTCTGCCAACCAAGTGATGTCATGATCGGTGATCATCTCGGCCAGTTCACCGGGCGAGGTCACAGTCGTGATCTCCGGCCAGACAGAACGAAGGCATTGCTTCATCGCACCCAATGACAGACGACGCCAACGCTCCACTTTGCGTCGAGCCACCGGTGCTCCGCCGATGCCGGCTGGTGACTGGTCTGCCTGGACCGGAATGATTCGTATCGCGCCGAGTTCGACCGCCTTCTCGACGATCCAATCGAACGACTGCGGTTTGCCGATGCCGACCGCGAGTGTCACCTGCGCAATCGGCTCACCCAGATGGCGGTGCTCCCGGATGATCCTGCCGACGACTTCACGCGGAGTTGCACTCACAATCTCACAATCGTAAGCGTTCCCCTCGCCATCAGTGACCGTCATCATCTCGCCTTTGCGCAGGCGGCAGACGGTCACGGCATGGCGCGCCTCTGGCCCGACAACCTTGAGCATGTCGCCGGTCACATAGTCGGGCGGCGTCCAGAAGAACCCGGGGGCCTGCATGGAGCGCTGGCGGGTGCGGTAGGTCATGCCCATCGAAGAAGTGATGATCCGGTTTCCCCGGCAATGAAAATGGGCGGGCACACAGGCCCGCCTCTACGGCCGATTTGCCACGTGTTCGTAGGGGCGGCCCTGTGTGGCCGCCCGGCGAGACGTGTGTCTGTAACAGAGAGGTCACCCCCCGAAGCCGGAGCGGAGCTTGTCGAAGAACGAGCGGTCGGGCTTGGGGGGCTGGCCGCCGCGAGAACGGCTGAGTTTTTCCAGCAGCGCGCGCTCATCAGAGGAAAGATCGGTCGGCGTCCAAACAAAGACCTGCACCAGTTGATCGCCGGAACCGCCGCCGCGCAGGTGCGGGATTCCCTTGCCTCTTAAGCGGAACAGCCGTCCCGACTGTGTCCCGGAGGGGATCTTCAACTTCACCGAGCCATCGAGCGTCGGCACGACGACCGAGTCGCCCAACGCCGCCTGCGAAAAACTGATCGGCAGACGGTACAAAACATCATTGCCGTGGCGTTCGAATTGCTCGTGGTCCTGCTCTTCGATCAGGACGATGGCGTCCCCGGACGGGCCGCCGCGCGGACCGGCATGGCCGGCGCCGCGAACGGTGATGTAGTTTCCCGAGGAAACTCCGGGAGGAACATCGACGGATATGGTCGAGTGCCCCTCGACCCGTCCTTCGCCGCGGCAGGTGGGGCACGGTTTGTCGATGGTTTCACCGGCCCCATGGCAACGCGGACAGGTCGAGATATTCACGAATTGTCCGAAGATCGAGCGCGAGACCTGCCGTACTTCGCCGGTGCCATGGCATTGCGGGCAAGTCACCGGCTTGTGACCGGGAGCCGCGCCGGTGCCATGGCAGTCGTCGCAGGGAATGAGTCTTTTGAGTCGGATCTTCTTTTCGACCCCGTGGGCGATTTCCTCCAGGGTCAGCTTCAGACGCACGCGCAGATCGGCGCCGCCGACCGGGCCGCTCTGGGCCCGCGATCGTCCGCCACCCATCCCGAAAAGGTCCTCAAACCCGCCGCCGACACCGAAGTCGCGCATGAAGGCGCGCAGGGCATCGTTGATATCGAAGCCGGAGAAACCGCCAAACCCACCCGGCCCGGCCGCGGCGCCCGACAACCCGGCATGGCCGAATTGGTCATAGGTCCGGCGTTTCTCGGGGTCCTTCAGGACCTCGTACGCCTCGGTCGCTTCCTTGAATTTCTCCTCGGCGGACTTGTCCCCGGGGTTCTTGTCGGGATGGAAGCGCACCGCCTGCTTGCGGTACGCCTTCTTGATCTCCTCGGTGTCGGCGTCGCGGTCAACACCGAGGATATCGTAATAGTCCCGTTTGTTCACCGGCGTCGGCACCTTCGCTCACAACGGCCGGTGCGTGCAAAGCACGCACCCTACATCAGCATCTTGGCGGGCGCAGAGCACCCAACCTACTTCTTGTCCTTGTCGTCGACGACCTCGAAATCGGCGTCGACCGGGCCGCCATCGCCGCCACCGGAAGCGGACGATGGCTCTGGGCGTGGACCGGCTGATGGACCGGCGCCAGAGCCACTTTCGGTGGTCTTCTGGCGATACATCTCCTCGGCGAGCTTGTGCGAGGCGCGCATCAGTTCTTCGACTGCGTCATCGATGGCTTTGGCATCGCTCCCGGTCTGAACCGACTTGACCTTCTCGATGGCCGCTTCGATGCGCGTCTTATCGTCGGCGCCGACTTTGTCGCCGAAGTCCTTCAGCGTTTTCTCGGTCGTGTAGACCATCTGGTCGGCCTTGTTGCGTGCTTCAATCAGTGTCTTCTTCTGTTTGTCCTCCTCGGAGTGCGCTTCGGCATCCTTGACCATCTTCTTGATTTCTTCCTCGGAGAGGCCGCTGGACGACTCGATCCGGATCTTCTGCTCCTTGCCGGTCGCCATGTCCTTGGCCGAGACATGCACGATGCCATTCGCGTCGATGTCAAAGGTTACTTCGATCTGGGGCACACCGCGCGGCGCCGGGGGAATGCCGACAAGATCGAAGCGACCGAGCGTGCGATTGTCGATCGCCATCTCCCGCTCGCCTTGAAGGACATGGATCGACACGGCGGTCTGACTGTCGGAGGCGGTGGAGAATATCTGCGACTTGCGCGTCGGGATTGTCGTGTTGCGGTCAATCAGCCGCGTCATCACACTGCCGAGCGTCTCGATGCCGAGCGACAGAGGCGTGACATCCAGAAGCAGCACGTCCTTGACGTCCCCGGCCAAGACGCCGCCCTGAATCGCCGCGCCGACGGCGACCACTTCATCGGGATTGACGCCCTTGTGCGGCTCCTTGCCGAAGATCTCCTTGACGATCTCCTGGACCTTGGGCATGCGCGTCATGCCGCCGACCAGCACAACCTCATCGACGTCGGAGGGCGCGCAGTTGGCGTCTTTCAACGCCTGACGGCACGGTCCGACGGTACGCTGCAGCAGGTCCTCGACCAGCGACTCCAGTTTGGCCCGCGAGAGCGTCAGATCAAGATGCTTGGGACCGGATTGATCGGCGGTGATAAACGGTAGATTGATCGAGGTCTGCATCGTGGTCGACAACTCGCACTTCGCCTTCTCGGCCGCTTCTTTCAGGCGCTGCAACGCCATCCGGTCTTTGCGCAGATCAATCCCCTGCGACTTCCTGAACTCATCGGCCATCCAGTCGATGATCCGCTGATCGAAGTCATCGCCGCCGAGGTGCGTGTCGCCATTGGTCGAACGGACCTCAAAGACGCCATCGCCCAGCTCAAGAATGGAGATGTCGAAGGTGCCGCCGCCGAGATCATAGACGGCGATCTTCTCATCCTTCTTCTTGTCGAGGCCATATGCCAGTGAGGCCGCGGTCGGTTCATTGATGATCCGCAACACTTCGAGTCCCGCGATGCGTCCGGCGTCCTTGGTCGCCTGACGCTGGGAATCGTTGAAGTAGGCGGGCACGGTGATCACCGCCTGCGTGACCGGGCCGCCGAGATAGTCCTCGGCCGCCTTCTTCATCGCTTGCAGGATCAAGGCGGAAATCTCCGGCGGAGAATACTCCTTGCCGCCAGCCACGACACGCACATCCCCCGAGGCATTCTCGGTCACCTTGTAGGGGACCAGCTTTTCCTCCGAGGCGACTTCGGAATGGCGGCGTCCCATGAACCGCTTGATCGAGAAGACCGTGTTTTCCGGATTGGTGATCGCCTGCCGTTTGGCGATCTGCCCGACCAGCCGTTCACCCTCCTTGGTAAAGGCGACGACCGACGGCGTGGTGCGCCCCCCTTCGGCGTTGGGGATGACGGTCGGCTGGCCGCCCTCCATCACGGCGACACAGGAGTTCGTGGTACCCAGATCGATGCCGATGACTTTACCCATTATGATCAGTCCTCCGTTTTGTCGATAGCACAGGTGGGCACGGCACGCCGTGCCCCTACGATTCCTGTTTCGTGCCACTGACCCTGGTCAGTGGTCCTCCTCCATCCATATCATCATTCCCACGGACCAAGGTCCGTGGCACGCGCGCCCCTACTCTGTTCGCCTTCGTTCCTGTGCCCGTCAGCCCTTGGGCTGACGTGGGCGACGCAACGTGTCGCCCCTACGGTTCCTGATTCTCCTCCGCCTTCCCTTGCGAGACGATCACCTTGGCGTGGCGGAGCACCTTGCCGCCGAGGCGATAGCCAGGTGATACCTCCTGCGCCACCAGCCCTTCGGCATGATCATCGGATGGCATACGCAGCATGGCGTCGTGTTGTTCCGGATCGAAAGGTGAACCAACACACTGCATCTGCTCCAGGCCGCGCCGTTCCAAGACCTGCCGGAGTTGATCGCGAATCAGCGCCACGCCTTTGGCGAACTGGTCGACCGATTCCCCTTTGTGGTCGGCGTCCGCCGCCCGGCCGAGATTGTCGAGAACCTCGGTCAGTTCCAGGATCAAGTCGCGCTCGGCGGTCCGGACCAACTCGCCGAATTCCCGTGCCGAGCGCTTGCGAAAATTGTCGAACTCAGCCGCCAGACGCAAATACCGATCGTGCCAGTCCTCTGTCGGCGCCTCTGGAGGGGTTTCGACGACCGGCGTTCCAGCTTGATCCGCCGCCGGTTCCGCCGGTTCCCCGTTCACCGACGCGGTCTCGTCCGCAGGCAGAGATTGGGGATCAGGATCGGTCACGATTCAATCTGCTCCGACAGCAATTTGGCGACATAGTCGACCACGGACACCAGCTTGGCGTACTCCATGCGCGTCGGCCCGATCACGCCGATCGTTCCTTCGATGCGTCCCGCCTGATAGCTGGCCGACACCAGGGAACATCCCTCGGCGCCGCGCAGACTGACCTCGCGGCCGATGGTGACGACGATCCCCTCCCCCATGCCGCGACTGCGCAGAAGCTCGACGATCGGGGTGCGCTCCTCAATCACGCGCAAAACGCCGCCGAGGACTTCGTGATCGGCGAATTCCGGTTGGGTGAAGAGATTCGCGGTGCCATTGACATGCAAGGCTTCGCCCGGCGGGCGCTCCACCAGGTCTTCGGCGGCATCGATGAACAACCGCACGAGACGGGCATCGGCGCGGGAATCGCCTTTCATCCGCTCGGCGGCGGTGGACTTGATCGATCCCAAGGGCTGTCCCGCCAGACGCTCATTGAGAGCCGACTGCGTGGCCTCGATGGTCTTGCGATCGACGTCGGAAGAGACTTCCAACAGAATGGTCCGCACAAGGCCGGACTGGATGCTCAGCACCACCAACATCCGCCGCTCGGCCACCGGGATCAGTTCGATGTGCGAGACAGTCCCCTTCTGGAAGCTCGGGGCCAGAGTCACGCCGATTTGCGATGTGACTCCGGCCAGCACGTGCGCAGTCTGTTCGAGAATCTCATCGACAGCACGCTTGCTGGCGGCCGCGATCTCTTCCCGTAGCCGACGCGCCAAATCGTTGGGAACCGGCTGCGGCTCCAGCAGATTGTCGACGAAAACGCGATACCCCTCGTCGGTCGGCACGCGTCCCGCCGACGTGTGGGGTTGGCGGATCAATCCCATTTCCTCCAGATCCTGCATCGTGTTACGGATCGTCGCCGGCGACAGCCCAATCCGATACCGGGTGGCCAGGACTCTGGATCCCACGGGTTCCGCGGTGGCCACATAGTGCTCGATCAGGACACGGAGAATCTCCTGCTCGCGACCGCTGAGATGCTCAAACGCCATGGGAACCGTCTCAGTTCGCTCTTGCCCAACCAGTCAATTCATTGCCGGACATCCCGCTTGGTCATCCCACCAAGAATGCACATGCCCAGCGGCATCACTTTAGCACTCGCCCGGCGCGAGTGCTAATCCTTTTACGACGGACGGTGTGTTCAGTTTGTCCGAATCGGCGAAGGGACACAAAATTCGCTATGCTACAATGGGTTACGCGATTCCGACCGTCTCTTGGTCGCGATCCACTTGCCCCGATTCGCTGTCGACGCCATGCTTTGGATCCGGCCAGCCCACAGAATCACCGACGGCATCCTGCCGTCCCGGCGTGTGCGGCTCTTCTGATGTTTCTGGGCTCCGGCGCAGAACAAGGATCGTGATGTCATCCCCGACCGGCGCACCTTGTGTGGAGTCCCCAAGGTCAGTCAGGATCGCATCCAGGGTCTGACGGGCATCGCCCGTGGTCGTCTCGACCAGTGCAACGAGCCGGTCCAGCCCGAGGGCGGACCCATCTCGACCATAGCTTTCCGAAAGGCCGTCGGTGTACATGAGCACGGTGTCTCCGATGGAGAGTTCGATGCTCTGACAATGACGCATTCCGTCGGCATCGTCCGCTGCAAATGTGTGGCCGAGACCGACCGGTCGCCCGCGGGGATTGATCCGACACACACTCTTACCGGAATGAGAGCGGAGCAGAAGGGGGGTGTGGCCGGCCGAGGCGATGGAGAGCATATGCCGTTCTGTGTCGAGGACACAGCAGATGGCAGTGACAAACGGTCCGCCGCCGTGGTGGCGGCTGAGATACCGGTCGAGAGCAGCGAGAATATCTGCCGGGTCTTTACGGCCCGGCGCCAACAGACGGATGGCTGTCCGGACCGCCATCATCATCAAGGCAGCGGGGAACCCCTTCCCCGCCACATCGGCGACCAGCAGCATCCAGAGCGATTCATCGTCGTTGAGCGGCAGGATGTCATAGTAGTCGCCCCCCACATGGCGGGCCATTCGGTAGGCGGCATCGGCCTGATACCCGGGGATGTCCGGCAGGCATACAGGCAACAGAGTGCGCTGCAATTGTTCGGCCTGCTCCATTTCGCGCCGAGCCCAGTCTCGCTCCGCCGACTGCCGTTCCGAACGCGCCGCCGCCGCGGTCACCTCGTTCACCGCCGCCACGACATCCGCAATCTCGTCGGCGGGGGAAGCGGCGGACAATTGCGCCCCCTGCGATTTCGCCGCCCCCAACAGATCTCGTAAGCGTCGCAACGGCCGGCGGACTCCGATCATGATGCCACCCAACACGACTCCTCCAATCCCGAATGCGACAAGGGCGCCGATAACGATCCGAAGCCGCAAAGCGCCCAGTGGTCGCCCCAGTTCCGCTTGCGGCACACCGAGCACAACGGCACCGACATGGCGGCGGCCGACCGTCATATCCGCCGTGAAGTGATAGAGCTTCTCTCCGGCGACGAGTACCGGCCAGTGCCCCGTCGGCCCCGGCGGCACGCCATCCGGGAACGCGTAGGGCTCATGAACCCGCTGCGGCGCATGGGCGTCGGCGCGGATCTGGCCTTGGGCATCGACGATGACAAAGTAGACCAGCGAAGTCTCCGGGACGGCGATCCCGACCGCCAACTGATCGAGCTCGGCATCGGAACGCTCGTTGAGAACGGGCTGAACCGACGAGGCCGCCGCGGTGCGCGCAAACTCCTCCCAGCGACTGAAAAAGCGCACGGTGAGATCGCCGGCTGCCAGTCGGTAGGACAGATACGCCGCCGCACAGATCACCCCCGTCAGTGCAACACCGGCGATCCAGATCAATCGACGTCTGGTGCGAAGCCTCCCAAACGGAGCGGCCGGCGCCTTGGACCGGTGCAGCTCCTTGGAGAGCGTCAGGACATTGCGGTCGCCGTCCCGGCGGTAATCCACGCGATCACTGGCCTTGTGCATCAGAAGAACACCGAGCCCGCCGCGTCGACCGGTTTCGGCCAAGGCATGGAGATCGGTCTCCGGCCGTCCCCCGGCTTCATAGGGGCGTCCCGTGTCGGTCATCTGAATCTGAACCGCATGCGGCGTGTGCCGGATGCGAATGTGAATGCGACCGGGGCCGAACAGATACCCATGGCGAATCACATTCGTGACCGCTTCCTCGACCGCCAACAGGAGCCCGGAGGCGGCCTGACGATCCAGCGGGGTCTCCCAGAGCGCGGCGCGGACGAACTCGCGGATGTCATCCAAGACATCCAGGGCCGCGGGAAAGGCCGCAAAGTGCTCAGTCATGGGGCGGCGCAGCATCATCGCTGTGCACAGAGACAGCAAAAAACCGAAGCCCGACGGACAAGAACTGTATTACTCTGTCGCGGCCACGCGGTCAGCGTCCAGCCGACGACGGATCTGTTCCAGGTTCGAGCGCACCTGGGCATTGCCGGGGTACTTGGCGAGAACATCGTTCCACAGTTGCTCGGCGGACGCCAGGTCGCCATCGCGAAACCTCTGGAGCGCATCCAGGTACTTGGTCCACGCGACGGAGTCCGCTCGGAGTTCGGCCAGCCCGGCACTCTGGACGACATTCTGCATGGCACGATGCCGGTATCCGGCGGCCACCGTGTCATCCGGACAGATCGCCAAGGCCTGCTCGAAATCGAGTTGGGCGCCGCTGAAGTCATCCGCGATGAACTTCTCCAGCCCGTGGCGCACGAACTGCGCCGCACGGCCGCGACGCTGCACGCGGGCCAATGCGGTCGCCAGCTCGTGCCGCGTCAAGTCCTCCGCCATGACTTTGCCGTAGAGAGCCGCGGCACCGGAATAATCACGCCGTGCCTCGGCCGACCGTGCCTCATTCTCCCAACGTCGCAGGGCCGACTCCCGTGCCGTCCGTGTCTGTTGCAGCAGGGCAAACGCCCGGGGCTGGTTCCAATCCAGTCGCAACGCCGCCGCGAAGCGCTCCTGAGCTTCGCCATAACGCTCGTGCGCCAGGGCATCTTCGCCGGCGGCAACCAGAAAGGCGATCAGGTCGCGCTGCGGTGAAGTCGCTTCCGTAGAGTTGTCTGCGGCTGCGGTCGGTTCGGTTGCCGCGACCGGGAGCGCGATGGCAATCAGAACGGTCACGGGGAGAACACAGACCGTCGCGATGAAGAACCGACACGCACGAGGTCGTCTCCCCTGGAGTGCCCACGCGCCGGGGCCCGACTGCCGGATCATGTGCCGCCGACGATTCATGGCGCCACGATGCACAATTCCGACACAATCGCAATACAAAAAACGCGGTCTCAGGCGGTGGCGCGGAGGACCGGTTGATTGAGACCATCGGCCATGTGAACCGCGAGCTGCGGGAATGGCAGCGAGATTCCTGTCTGACGATTGCCGCCCTGTGTGCTCCACCCGAAAAGTGGGAGTCACCAACTGACGTTATCCCACGGTTCGGCCGCATTCATCGTCGACTGCATCTGCAGAGCTTCAGAATGCCAGGACGATATCTTCCAGCGTGAACCGCGGCCGCACGACCAGCGTGTCATCGCGTTGGACGCGCGGCTCCGGGGGCGCATAGGGCGCCAGTGCGCCCGGATTCCAGCGACCATCCCCGTCGACGTCGAGATAGCCGCCCAACAGCCAGCGCCCACCGGGAAGATCCACGCGGAAGGGTCCCGGCGCAGCAACGGTTTGAAACACGCGCGTCTCACCACCGAGGACCTGAAGTGCCAAGCGGCATCGACCACTGATCGACTGGGAATCGCGAATCTCGATTCGCCCCTCCACCGTGCCCATAAGAGCGGCGGTGAGCGGCGTGAACGTCCAACGAAAGAGTTGCCGCGGCGGGGGATTCCCGGCGCGATCGACCATGGCATTGGAGTCGATCGCGGCGACGATCAGCGTCGATTCCGGCCAGGTATTCATCGGCTCAAACCGGAGTGTCCGGGCATCGGACCAGACCAGCACTCCGGGGATAGCGGCGCCACCGGAGTCGCTCACGGTCGTTCCGGCTTGCAAGCGGGAGGTGTCCACCGGCTCGGAAAAGTTCCAGACGATCGGCGCGCGCGGCGACACGGCCTCCTTGTTGGTTGGGAGATGGACATTCTCGATCCGGACACCGGCCGAGTCGGCAGTCGGGGAATAGATCAACCGGCAACTGTCGGACCCGGATAATTCCCGGCCTCGCTGATCTCTGATTCCCGAGACATGGAGAGTGTAGGACAAGCCCGAACGGAACTCGTCGCTCAACGCCAGGATGGAAGCGGGTTGTCGGGGTGTGGGAGACAGGAGAGCGAATGTAACCGCCGCTCCCGACGCCGAATCGCGCACGCGGACTTGCACCCAACCCCATGCCCCCGTGTCGACCGGGTGCGAAAACCGCAGTGTGATGCCTCCGCCCGGTATTGCCGCGCATCCCGAGAGCTGGAACGAGGAAGTGTCGTAGACACTGGCGAAGACAAACAGACTGTCCGACGTCTTCTCGTCAGTGGTCTCAGCGTCATGAGCAAGGCCGAACGACTCCCCCGGGTTCAGCCGATGGTTCCGGTTGCCGTCGCTGAAGGCCAGCAGGCGATACCGGCCCGCTTTGACATAGGGAAGATCGAATCCGCCTCCTTCGCCGGTCTGCGTCAGGTAGTCCGGCGGACAAAGCCAGAAGGTGTCGCTGATGTTCTCAGCGTGATAGGCGAAGATGTCGAGAACGCCCACCTTCTCGCCGGGGGATCTCACCCGCCCGACAATCCGTCCCAGGTCGACCGCCGCCCCGGTGGAGAAGGCGAACGTGAACGGCGATTTGAAGGGGTTGTTGTGCCGGTCGGTGGTGTGAGACCCGATCGTGATGCGGTAGGTCGCATCGGCCCGCAGGGAATCGAGCCAATGGAGATGCACACGCCGCCCGCCATCAGACCACTTCACCTGCGGATTCCCGGTACGCGGGGGCGACAGAAGCAGATTCGGCAACAGGGTCGTGTTTTCCATCGGCTCGGAGAACTCGATCGTGATGCCGACATCCCGCGACACCTGAACCGCTCCGGTCGCCGGTTCAGTTGCGATCACCGTCGGCGCCGTCGTGTCCGGAGGCCCGCCCTGCGGCGCACCCTGCTGGGCACAATCCGTCAGCACATGCAACAGGAGAAGGGAGAAGACGAATCCGAGCCAGTGTGTGAGAGCGCCGATCACGCGAGGAAAGCTACCGTGATTGAATCAGGTCGGCAATGGAAAGAGTGGGATTGTGAAGTGCCCTGTTGGCAGCGACCCGCTTCCGGACGGGCGCGGTGCTCGGAGCGTCGCCTCCGGCAAGGCGGGACAGGCAGGATCGCCTGAGGCGATCAAGAATGGGCCTGTTGAAAAACCCTTGCCGTTTTGGGGCGGGTTTGTTGTTGGGATCATGCAGACGAAGCGCGAGAAATTGGGGTATGAGATGATGTTGCTGCCGTCGCTGGAGGAATTTGTGCCGGCGGGCGACCCGCTGCGGAAGCTGAACCGGGTGTTGGGCCTCGGCTGTGTGCATGAGGCGGTCCGGGAGAAGTACTGCGTCGACAATGGCCGGCCCTCAATCGATCCGGAGGCGGTAATCCGGTTGTTTGTGTTGCAGGCCTTTGAGGGGATTGCCTCGGTGCGGGAGCTGATGCGGCAGGTGCATGCGAACCTAACGTACCGCTGGTTCATCAGGTATCCGCTCACGGAGAAGATCCCGGATCATTCGTCGTTGTCTCATGCGTTGGATCGGTTGGGGGGTGAGTTGTTCGATGCGTTGTTTGCGCGGAGCATTGCGCAGTGCCGGATCGCGGCCGGGGAGAACATCATCACAAGGCAACCGGTATTGTTAGAGTAACTCGTCCCTCATTCATGGTTCATCGCTCCACAGAGAGGTGTTCTGGGCACGGACAATGTTGTTTCAGTCAGACAACCTCTGGGGGGATACGTCTTTGCCCAGCTCGCGACGGCTCTTGCGGAGATTCTTGGCACGGGACAGCACCCGAACGGCGGTATTCCGCAGCGCCTCCCGATACCCACCGAATCCCTGAGGTCCACCCACTGATGTCCAAGACGTGGTCAAGACAGTGGATGTGGCCTTCCGGGGTGCCCCCGCACACCATGATCCGGGGCCTTTGTGCCTGGTGTTGCAAACCGACGTGGACTGTAGTTGGGTCACAGACTTGGTCGATGTTGTGCGTGTCGCCAACGTGGCGTTCCGCAGCGCAAGTCCGCAGACTGAATTCTGCGACCCCTGCCCATAGGACACTCCGCGATCACGGATCGCGGTCACTCCATCTGAATCCATCCCCAAACAGAAAAACCCCGCCCAAGCCGGGCGGGGTCTTCTTTGATGCCGTGATGTTGGGTGCGACTACTTCAGCAGCGTCATCTTCTTGGTGTCGGAGGAGTGCTTGGTCTGGATGCGATAGAAGTAGACACCCGAAGAGGCCGGCGAGCCGTTGTTGTCGGTGCCGTCCCAGGCGATCTCGTGATTGCCCGGCTCGAAGTCGCGGTCGGCCAAGGTCCGCACCGACTGCCCAAGAACGTTATAGACCACCAGCTTGACATTGCCAGCTTCATCCTTCGGCAGACCGAAACGGATCACCGTCCCCGCGTTGAACGGGTTCGGATAGTTCTGCGCCAGCGCGAACGTTGCTGGCACGGCATTCGTCCCGCCCGCCGGGATGGCCACCGTGATCGGCGTGAACTCGGGCTCGATCGTCTCGGCGGTCGGACGATGCTCGGCATCATAGACGTTGTAGACCCACAACAGCCGGTGATACGGCCGCTCCATCGTGGCTGCCGAGATCGTGAACTCAGTCATCGTCGGGTCCGAGATCTCAAAGGTCAGCCGGGCGATCTCACCGGAGCCGACCGTCAGGTCCGGGGTGCCGGGCTGGTACGCCATCGAGATCAGACCCATGATCACGGTCTTCTTGTTGTTGTCGATGTTGGTGATCTTCTCGTCGAAGTAGTTGATCCGCGACGCATAGGCCACACCGACCAACTGGATGCCGTCGCCCGGCTGCCCGAAGGAGAGCGGGATGTCCATGGCGACCAGTTCCTGGGTGTTGTCGATCGAGATCGGCACGGTCACCCGACGGTTGACGCCGTTGTCGCCGGTGGCGGCGATCTCGGGCGTCCCGAGGGTCATTTTATTGGTGGTCGGCACCCCGGCCGCCGTCGCGATCATGGGAATGACGACCAGTACCGCCAGTGCCACAATTAGGCATTTCGTTACACGCATTGTAAACCCCCATCTGGGTTTGGGATTGTCTGTCAACATCCCCTGTTGACCATTCGCAAGTTCTGTGCCAGTCCCACTGGCCGTTGTTTGTTTCACGGTGTTTGGCAGGCGAGATGAAGTGGGTCGTACGTTCGGTTGTCTTGCTTTTGCCCCCGAGCAACCGGACCGTGAGGGTGGGTCCTTCGATTCACGTCGCATGCCCAAGCCAATTCCACAGGCAGGTGGACAAGGCCCGGGGGGCCAAGCTCAGGCGCGATTCCGTTCGATAAACCCCCTCATGGTTTGGCGTGACAGCGTCGGTCCTCCATGACACGACGCCTTGATTCTGGTGGACGGTTACATCCACCCCAGTGTTTTGCGGGCCGCGTCGCTCATGCGGTCGGGGGTCCACGGCGGGTCCCAGACCACGTTCACGGTCACATTGCCGACGCCGGCCAGCTCTTTGAGTTTCGCGCTCGCGTCCTGTGACATCATCTGATGCATGGGACAGCCGGGCGCGGTCAAGGTCATGTCCACGGCGACGTTGTTGCGGTCGTCGATGCGGACGTCGTAGATCAACCCCAGATCGACGATCGAAACCATCGGGATTTCCGGGTCGAAACATGTCCGCAGCTTGTCGATCACCACTTCTCTGGTGAGGGGCGCACTCATTGCCATCATGTCTACCCACAAAACCGGATTGTGTTCCGCCCGTTGCTCGTTTTCTCGAAATGTTGCGCCGACAACGCCTGTCTTGTTGGCGGCGGGCCGGGGAGGGTGCGGCCTGACGTGGCAGCCACGGGATCATCCGTCGCTGCTTCTGCCCGTCAATAGGATAATGGACGCCATCCGGGATGCAAGAAGAAAATCACGTTCAAGATCGGTCCGTGTGAAGAAAGAGAGTGTGGTGGCAGCCTTCATTCGGGCTCCGCGGCCCCCGGGTGGTCGTACTATGTTGTGTGACAAGGCGTTGCACCATGCGTGGCTGCGCCCGCCTCCTCCCCCCGAAGACTCAGAGAATCCGTGTTCAGAGACCTTCGGCATCCGTGCTTGGGCGCTGCACCCGAAGGGTGGGAGGCACAGTCAGACACAGCACACTCACCTTACATTCCCTCGCCTGGCTCTCCGGCGGTCGCCATGGCTTCGCCTGTTCGACCCTCGCGGCCCTGACCGTGTCGAGAGATCATGACCCTTCCTCCCACTCTTCGGGCCGGCACTGAGCGGGCGCGGTTCTGGCGGTGGGGGTTCGCCATCTTTTCGCTTGCTGATGTGTGCCGGCTCACGCTACCATCGCCACATGAGCGACACCCATTTCAAACCGTACATCCCGCCCGAAAAGACCATTACCGAATTCACCCTTAAGGGGTTGGTGTTGGGCTCGGTGCTCGGGATCGTTTTTGCCGCCTCGTCGGTGTACCTGGCTCTGAAAGTGGGGTTGACGGTCTCGGCATCAATCCCGATCGCGGTTCTGAGCATCACGATCTTCCGCGCCTTCGGCCGCGCCACCATCTTGGAAAACAACATGGTGCAGACCGTCGGCTCGGCCGGGGAGTCGATCGCCGCCGGGATTGCCTTTACCCTGCCCTCATTGCTCTTGATGGGGCAGGACCTCGAGTTCATGCGGGTGCTGCTGGTAGCGGTCCTGGGTGGGTTCCTCGGCGTCCTGATGATGATCCCCCTCCGTCAGGGTCTGATCGTCCAGGAGCACGGGAAACTGACCTACCCGGAGGGCACGGCTTGCGCCGATGTGCTCATTGTCGGTGAGAAGGGGGGGACGAGCGCTAAGACGGTCTTCATGGGAGCGGCGGTCGGCTTTGGCTATGGTTTCCTCAACCTGGTGACGCGGTTCTGGAAGGACACGTCCGATTGGGCGCTGGACCGCCTCATCACACCATTCAAGGGCGCCCTCATCTCCGCCGAAGTGTCGCCGACGCTTTTGGGTGTCGGGTATATCATCGGCTCCAAGACCGCGGCCAATATGATGGCGGGCGGCTCGCTGGCCTTCGTCGTCATCATCCCTCTGATCCACGTCTTTGGGGACGCCATCAATCAGGTGATCTTCCCGGCCACCAAGCTGATCCGTGACATGTCGCCGGGAGAGATCCGCAACGCCTATGTCCTGTACATCGGCGCGGGGGCGGTGGCGACCGGCGGCTTCATCAGTCTGGCGCGCTCGATACCTTCGATCATCGGCGCCTTCAAGCGTGGCCTGGGCTCACTTGCGGCAATGCGGCGCGGCGGCGTGGTTCAAGAAGTGCCGCGCACCGAGCGCGACATCCCGCTGATCTGGGTCCTGGGCGGTTGCCTGGCGCTGATCATCGCCATCTGGGCCGCGCCGATGCTGGAGATCAACTTCCTGTCGGCGATCTTGATCGTTCTGTTCGGGTTCTTCTTTGTCACGGTCTCCAGCCGGATCACCGGTGAGATTGGCTCGTCGTCCAACCCGATTTCAGGGATGACCGTGGCCACGCTCCTGATCACCTGTCTTCTGTTCTTGGCAGTTGGCTGGACCGGTGTCTCCTACCGGGCGATGGCGCTGACCACCGCCGCAATTGTCTGCGTGGCCGCCTCCAACGGCGGCACGATCTCGCAGAGCTTGAAGACCGGGTTCCTGGTCGGCGCGACGCCCAAATGGCAGCAGATCGGGATTCTCGTCGGGGCGCTGACCAGCGCCCTGGTGATCGGATACACCGTCCTCTATCTGGACCAGGCCAAGACGACGATCACCGCCCGCGATTATCCGCAATTCACCGCCACGGTCCCCGCCGACGCCGAGAACGTTGAGGTGGACGGCAAGCAGTACAAGAAGATCCACATCCCCGAGCCGACCAATGGCGTGCCCACGGGCCGATACCTGGCTGACGCGCAGGGCAAGATCGTATACGTGATCGATCCCGGTGTCTGCGGCGTGGATGTCGAGCGCCCCGAGCGGGTGAGCGGATCCGAGTATACGGCGTTCCGTGCCGGGGCCTTGCCGGAGACCGGCGAGACGTTTCTCATGGCCGATGGACCCGCCAGGATCCTGCACTTGACCACAGGGCAAGGTGGCGTCGAACCCGGTCGTTACCTTCTCGCTGCCGATGGATCGATCACTCATCGCCTGATTTCCGTGACCAAGTTCGATGCGCCGAAGGCGCGCCTGTTCAGTCTGATCATTGATGGCATCCTCACGCAGAAACTGCCGTGGGCGCTGGTCTTGGTCGGTGTCGTGCTGGCGATCGTCATGGAGTTGGTCCGGGTGTCGTCCCTTCCGTTCGCGGTCGGTCTGTACCTGCCGATCTCGACCTCGACTCCGATCTTTATTGGTGGTTTGGTTCGCTACATCGTCGACCGTCGCCGCAAGACTTCGGAGGCGGAGGCCGAATTCTCTCCGGGCGTGCTGCTGTCGAGCGGACTGATCGCGGGTGGCGCGATTGCCGGTCTGTTCCAGGCGGTCGTGCAGGGCGGCAACTGGGACGCCGCTTGGGACAAGTCGTCCTGGCTCGGACGTCTGGCCTCCAGTGAACTGTGGACCCTGCTGCCGTTTGCCGGGCTGGCCTTCTTCCTGTTGCTGATCGCCAGGGGGCGCAACAATAAGAAGGCCGCATAGGTGGGGGAGTGACACCGCGCGTCCGGACGTCGAGTGACGGTTGCCCGAAGTTCTATTTGAGAGGCGGCTCATCGAGCCGCCTTTCGCGCACATGGCCTTCCGGGTGCCCCCGGCGCGTATAAGCGCTGTGGCAGTCCGACCGGTCTTGACGCCGCGTCCGTCGCGAAGATCGCCGGACACATCGAGTCGCCGAATGCGCAGTGATCAGACGAGTCTTCCTCGTTCGCGGACCTTCCTCAAGGTCATCGCGAGCGCGCTTCCTGTGTTTCTTTGTCTATTCGTCGCCGGGTGTGCCGGGCACGCGCCGAAGCGTGCGGAAGGTCGTTCCGGGGCAGCAGACACGGTCGATCCGAACCGGGCGCGGCTGGCGTTCTACCACTACAACGAGGGCACGATGCTGGCCGCCGGCGGCGATCAGGAAGGGGCGGCACGTGCCTTCGAGCAGGCGTTGCAGTTGGACCCGGGCTCGTATGAGATCCGGTTGTCACTGGCCGAGACGTACTTTGCGCTGCGTCAGTTGGAGCGGGCCATCACCGTGGCGCAGGCCGCCCGACCTCAGGACAAGCGGGCGCTGGAACTCTTGGGGCGCTGCTATCGATTCCTGGGACGTCAGCAAGAGGCGCGTCAGGCCTACCGGCAGTTGGTCGCCATTGACTCGACGGACACCGACGCTTGGTGGATGCTGTCGCGTCTGGCTTTGCGCGACGGCCAGATCGATGAGGCGGTGGCCGATCTGGAGCAGATTCTCCAGCACCAGCCCGACCCGCGCATCGCCAACGAGATCGGAGACTTGCACCGGCGGATGGGCCGCGATGAACAGGCGGCGGCGGCCTTTCGCCGTTCGTTGGAGTTGGACACCTCGACGGCCAATCTCAATGCCTATGGCGGTTTGGCGGCCAGTTTGGAATCACTGGGCCGGTCGGCCGAGGCCCTCGCCATTCACCACCGGCTGGTGGCGCGGGCCCCCGACAATCTGGCGATGCGCAAGCGACTGATGCACTTCTTCCTGGGACAGGGGCAGAGCGACTCGGCGGCGGCCGTGATCCAACAGATCCTGGCGATCAGCCCCAATGATCCGGAGCGGCTCCGTCTCGGCATCCTCTGGTACAACACCGGCCAGACCGCCAAGGCGGAGAGTCTGTTCGTCCTCCTGGCCGATTCGATTCATCCGTATATTCCTTATTACTACATAGGTCGCATATCCGAGAATCGTAACGATTACACTAAGGCGAAAGACTATTTCCGGCGCGCGACCGCGCTCGGCGACTCGATTCCCGACGCGTGGCTGCAGTGGGCGTACGTGCTGCTGGATCAGGACTCCGTCGATGCCGCACTGGCGACCGCCCACCGTGGCATGGCCGCCGTCGGGGCGCATCGCAGCTTCTGGCACTTTTTGGGGATCGCTTTCGGCCGCGCCGGACAGCACGATTCGGCGGTCGTCTGGTTGCGGCGCGCCTGGGACGCCGACACCGCCGACACCCGCGTCCAGTTTGCCCTGGCCGCCGCCTGGGAACGCGCCCACCGCTTCGACAGCGCCGCCGCCATGTTCCAAGCGCTCATCGCGCGCGAGCCCCAGAACGCCACCGCGCTCAACTACCTCGGCTACATGTACGCCGACTCCGGCGTGCACCTCGACGAATCCCGCGATTTGATCGAGCGGGCCTTGGCGATCGAGCCGAACAACGGCGCCTATCTCGACAGCTACGGCTGGGTCCTCTACCGTCAGGGGCATCTGAAAGAGGCGGAAATCGAACTCCGCAAGGCGCTGGAAGTTCTGCAATCCGACCCCACCATCCACGAGCATCTCGGCGACATTCTGGCGGCGCTCGGACGCCATGAGGATGCGCTCGCGGCGTGGCGTCGGGCGCTGGAGTTGGATCCGACAAGTGAGTCGGTCAAACGGAAGTTGGGACTGACGGAATAGAGCCGAGGCTTGGACAGAAAGAATGTCCGGCCTCCTGAAGATCCTGTCCAGGACGGACAAGAATGTGTTGAAAAAGTCACCGTTTCCGTGGCGCCGGGTGCCCACACCCGGCGCAAGTGGCTGTGCATCAACGGTCGGGTGTGGGCACCCGACCGCACATGTGCGGAATTGGGGAGTTCTTCAACAAGCCCAAGAATGTCTGTCCGCCTTCGCCGTGGTGCCTCAAATCACACCGGGTCGCGTCAGGGGAGGTCTGGTCAGCGAGTCGGGAGAATGGGAGTGGTCGAGCTACCGGTGGTACGAGGGAGCGGCAGACGTTCCTCTGGCGATTGACTCTATTTCCCCACCATGAATGGTGGGCCACCAGCCGGCCAGCCGGCCTGGCTGGGTCGATATTCGGGCGAATTTTCCTATTGCGGCCCTGGGGGACCCCCAGCACATTCCCGTGTGGGGCAGGGACCGTGTGACCGGGTTCCTTCCTGCGCAAATACAATGAATCAGGGCGCTCGCAAAACGAGCCGGATCGACCGGCATATCGATCCTCCCTTTGAGAGTCAGCCTGGGAACGGGAATGGCCACGGGACGGCGGCGCTGTCGTTCAAGCTCGATGTCTTCGAGGGGCCGCTCGATTTGTTGCTCTTCCTGATTCGCAAGGACGAAATCGACATCACCGACATCCCGATCGCCAAGATCACCGCCGAATACCTCGGGTTGCTGCGGCTTTGGGAATCGTGCGATCTGGAGGTCGCCGGCGAGTACATCGTGATGGCGGCTACGCTGCTCCGGATCAAATCGGCGATGCTCCTGCCGCGCGATCCCGAAGCTGAGGACGAGGAAGACCCGCGCGAGGAATTGGTGCAGGCGCTCCTGGAGTACCGCAAGTTCAAGGAGGGCGCGGCGGTCCTGAATGAACGCGAGGATGAAGAGCGCGCCATCTTCTCCCGCGCCGATTTCGCCCGCGGGCCGCTGCCGACCAAGACGCAGTTTGTCATGGACAGTTCCCTGTATGCGCTTCTCAGCGCTTTTCACGATGTGATTTCACGAATCGAACCGGACACGGTGCACCGGGTCGCCATTGCCGAGCAGACGGTCGAGGAGCGGATCGCCGAACTGGAAGAGCTGTTCGCCGTCCGCGACAGCTTCGCCTTCGCGACGCTCTTTGCCGGTCTGGCGGCGCGTTGGCTGGTGATCGTGACCTTCCTGGCCATCTTGGAAATGGTGCGCCTGCGGCGGATTGTGGTCCGGCAGACGAGACCATTCGGCGATATTGAACTGCTCCGTATCTCGGAGCCGCTGGCTCCCAGCGAGTGATGAGGCCATGATGGACGAAACTGCAACGATGGACGTGACGCGGGGGGCCGAAGCGCCCCCGGAATCGCGTTCCGATGATCCTTTGGTCCGCGCGGTCGAGGCGCTTCTGTTTGCCGCGCATGAGCCATTGCCCGCCACAACGCTGGCCGCAGTCAACGGGCACTCCGGCTGGTCGATCGACGACATGGTCGACGAGCTTAATCGGCGGCTGGCTGCCGGGAACCACCCGATGCGGGTGCGCAAGGTCTCAGGCGGATACCAGATGTACCTGCTGCCGGAATTCGGCCCGCTGATCGATTCGGTGCTGGTGAAGACCAAGACCCAGCGGTTGACCCGCGCCGGGCTGGAGACACTGGCAATCATTGCTTACCGTCAACCGTGCTCGACGCCCGAGATCGAGCATATTCGCGGCGTGGCCTGCGATGGCGTGCTGCGCACGTTGTTGGAGCGCGGGCTGGTCGCGCTCAAGGGGCGCTCCGATGGACCGGGACGGCCTCTACTCTATGGAACCACGCCGGAATTCCTCCGCTACTTCGGCTTGGACTCCATCGACGATCTACCGCGCGAAGAGGAGCTGGCCGCGATCCTGGCGGCGCGGCATGCTGAGGCGGCGGAGCCGGTCGCAGAACCGACCGGAGCATTGACCATCACGCGTCCGCCGGAACCGGCAACCGGTTCGGGGTGGGATTTCCTGATTGAGGGAGTGACGTCGGGCGCGTAGCTCACCTCGTAGACGCACGTCACCCTGGCATGACACGACAACACCCTCACCCCACCCCTCTCCCTGAAAGGGAGAGGGGGAAAGTCGTTGCGGCTTCTGACATAGTGAACGAAAGAGAACACCCTCACCCGATCCGTCCTCCGGACGGATCGACCTCTCCCTCTCGACCCGGGGGGGGGGGGGGCCGGCGGGGGCGGGGGGGCATAGCAACCACCCCCCCCCGCGGC